>CAIKZJ010000250.1 GCA_903831845.1 uncultured Ignavibacteriota bacterium | reverse complement strand
CAAAATATTCAATAAAAGAGTCTTCGATTTAGATTCTCACGGTCAGGTTTAATAAATCAACCACTTTATCTCATAAAAAATACTTTTTGTTTTTACCGTAATTAATTAGTATTGAAAAAAAACCTGAAAATGAGTATAATTACTCGTTCACGACAAAATCAGAAATTGTAAGTATTATTTCCCTATTATCCCATAAAAAAACATCGGAGGTTTCTTGAAAGTACCTTTTGTAGACCTTAAGGCTCAGTATTTATCAATTAAAGACGAAGTGAAGGCCGCCATAGATGACGTGCTGGAAAATACTTCGTATATACTCGGCAAGTACGTCGGAAATTTTGAGAAAGAATTTGCGAAGATGCATGAAGTCAGAAATTGCGTCGGAGTATCATCCGGAACAGACGGCAACCATTCGGTTCTCTGGGCTTTAGGGGTCAAACACGGAGACGAAGTTATAATCCCGGCTAATACTTTCATTGCAACAGCCTGGGGAGTGACGCTTTGCGGCGCTAAACCTGTATTTGCGGACTGTCATCCGGAAAGTTATAACTTAGATCCCGAAAAGGTAGAAGCGGCAATAACGCCGCGCACAAAGGCGATTGTTGCGGTTCATCTGTACGGGCAGCCTGCTGACATGGACAGACTGTCAGAGATCGCCGGCAGACACGGAATATTGCTTGTTGAAGACTGTGCGCAGGCGCATATATCGGAATATAAAGGCAGAAGAGTCGGCGGGCTTTCGGCGGCGTCTTCATTCAGTTTTTATCCGGGCAAAAACCTCGGAGCTTTCGGTGAAGCAGGCGCAGTCTGCACGAATGACGATGAGCTTGCAGCAAAATTCAGGATGATAAGGGATCACGGAAGTCATGAAAAGTACAATCATCTGGTTTTAGGGCATAATTACAGAATGGAAAACATACAGGGTGCAGTTTTAAGCGTAAAGCTTAATCATATCGGGAAATGGACGGAGCAAAGGCGCAAAGCGGCGAAGCTTTACAATGAAGGTTTAAAAAACCTGGAACATGTCACTCTTCCGAAGGAAATGGAATATTCGAAACACGTTTATCATTTATTTATACTGAAATTAAAGGATACAGAAACGAGAAATAAGCTTCAGGCATATCTGGCCGGCAAGGACATCAGCACAGGTCTTCATTATCCGATACCGCTGCACGTTCAGCCGTGTTTCTCCGAACTCGGTTACAGCAGGGGTAACATGCCTGTGACTGAAAATCTTTCTGAATGCGGAATTTCGCTGCCGATGTTCCCGAATATCACGGAAGAACAGGTCGGTTATGTCTGCGATACAATTAAATCATTTTTCATGAAAAATTGAAATACCCAGGATACAAATATTTTTACGCTGTTGTAGACTTTGCGATAATAATAGGTTCTCTGTTGTTGTCGCACGAAATATATTTTTCGGTCTTCGCTCATAAATATCAATCGGTTATCACTCTCGATTTCGGAGATATGTCCATTTTCTTTTCGACCGGAATAATTTTTATATTCGTTTTCCATTACCTTCATCTTTACAAGATGAACGTGTTCCTTACAAGGGCTCTTCATCTTACCATTTTATTTAAGGCTCTGGTATACGGCCTTTTAGGGTTGATCGTGGTTTCATTCTTCACAAAGATTTCCGCTATTTCCGATTCCAGGATTTTCATTTCGCTGTTTTTCATTACTTCGCTATCGCTTTTCGCAGTTATCAGAGTGTTTCTTATGCAGGTAATTTATGCTAAAGTGCTTTCCAATAACATATTTAAAATAAAGCTACTTATAATAGGCGCGGGTAAATCCGGCAGATCATTCGCGCAGAAACTTTCATTCGAGAACATATTCGGTGTGGAGATTGCAGGATTTCTCGATGATACAATTGAAAAGGGCACAACAGTTTTCAGCAGCCTGAAAGTACTCGGAAAGATTGACGACATAGAAACCATCAAATCGGAATTAAACTGTAAAGAAGTAGCAATATGCATAGACAGAATTGATTATGAGAACCTGCTGAATATCATAGAAAAATGCCAGAGAATCGGACTTACCGTCAAAGTTACTTCAGATTTGTTCGGAATAATACCCCAGAAAGTATTTTCAGAAGAATATCAGAACATACCTGTTATTAACGTTTCACCCAAATTTAATTACACATTTTATTATTTCCTGAAAAGAGTTCTGGATTATGCCGGCGCAACGATTGGATTAATACTTTTATCGCCTTTCTTTCTCATAACTGCAGCTCTGATAAAGTTAAGTTCTAAAGGACCCGTAATTTACAAACAGACAAGAATAGGCAAAAACGGCAAACCGTTCGATTTTTACAAGTTCAGGTCCATGTATATAATCGACGGCGAAGATCATGCCAGGAAGAATGACATGATTGAATTCATAAAGGGAAACGCTCCCTGCGAGAAGATAGTCGACGGCAAGCGAATAACGCCTATAGGGAAATTACTCAGGAAATATTCGCTTGACGAGATTCCACAGCTTCTGAACGTGCTTAAAGGCGATATGAGCCTTGTTGGTCCGCGTCCGTGCCTGCCTTATGAATTCGACAACTACGACGAATGGCAGAAGCGCAGGTTCTCGGTGATTCCCGGCTGCACCGGGCTGTGGCAGGTTTCGGGAAGGAGCGAGGTTAACTTCAACGATTCCATCGTGATGGACCTTTACTACATCAACAACATTTCTCCTTGGCTGGACCTCCAGCTCATATTCAAGACATTCCCCGTGATGCTTTTTGCAAGAGGCGGAAAATAGACCGCCGATTAACTCTCCTGTCACATTTACAATATTCAGAGAAACGTTTGTCATTTTATTTGTACCATATTAGAATTATCTTGCATAAAAAAAGAGCTGACTAAATGAATGCTGCCGTTATCGGAATCGGGTATTGGGGTCCTAATTTAATTAGGAACTTTCTTGCCTCACCTAATATCAACAAAGTCTATGTCTTCGATCTAAACGCGTCGCGTCTGGACTTTATCCGCAAAAAATTTCAGGAAGTTATTATCGCCGACAGCGATGAAGCTATTTTCGGGAACCCCGATATCAATATTATTGCAATATCCACCCCCGTGGACACCCATTTCGAACTTGCAAAAAAAGCACTTGAGAAAGGGAAGCATGTATGGGTTGAGAAGCCCTACACTTCCAGTACGGAGCAGGCTGAAATCCTTAACCGTTTGGCCGCGGAAAAGAAGCTTAACATATTTGTCGACCACACTTTTATCTACACAGGAGCGATAAGAAAAATGAAAGAACTTATAGATTCCGGCGAACTCGGCGATATACTGTATTTTGATTCTGTAAGGATTAACCTCGGCCTTTTTCAGTCGGATGTCAACGTGATCTGGGACCTGGCGCCGCATGATCTTTCTATAATGTTCTACCTTATGAACAAGAAACCGACGGCCATAACAGCCAACGGCATAGCAAACTACTACGGTCATGAAAATGTCGCGCACATATCCGTGTATTTCGACAATAACTGCTTCTCGCACTTTCACGTCAACTGGACTTCGCCTGTAAAGATAAGAAGGATGATTGTCGGCGGAACGAAGAAGATGCTCGTCTTTGACGATATGGAAAACTTTGAGAAGATAAAGGTTTACGACAGCGGCATCGAAATGAAGGAAAAGGAAGGTATTTACAATGCGCTGGTCCAGTACAGAATAGGAGACATGTACTCGCCGAAACTCGTACAGACAGAAGCGCTTGCTCTTGCGGTCGAGGAATTCATCAGCTCAATAAAAGAGAACCGCAAGCCTCTGACAAACGGAGACGACGGGCTTAACGTCGTCAGAATACTTGAAGCCTCTGACATATCGATAAAACAGCAGGGTAAACTGATTAATCTATAGCAGAAACACAGATGTCATACAAAAACATAAATAACGTTAAGCTCGGCAAGGATGTAAAAATCTTTGATTTCGTGAACCTGTACGGATGCTCCATAGACGATAATACAAAGATTGGCACATTCGTCGAGATACAGAAAAACGCGTTCATCGGAAAGAACTGCAAGATTTCATCGCACACATTCATCTGCGAGGGCGTTCACATAGAAGACAACGTTTTTGTAGGACACAACGTGACCTTTATAAACGACAGATATCCGCGATCTACAAACGAGGACGGATCCATGCAGAACGAAAGCGACTGGAGCGTCGTGGAGACTTTTGTTAAAAAGGGCGCATCGATAGGTTCTTCTTCAACGATTATGTGCGGCATAACTATTGGCGAGAATTCAATCATCGGCGCCGGAGCCGTTGTGACGAAAGATGTGCCGGACAATACGGTAGCTGCAGGTGTGCCTGCCCGCATTATAAGAAAACTCAAACCGGATTAATCCCTGTTCCTGTAAAGTTTCCTGACAGCAAGAAGTTCCGAAACAACAAGCAGCAGGGCAACAATCACTGCATAAATCCACACAGACTTTCCTTTTCTGTTCCCGTTTACTATCATTTCCAGATTTCCGGCATCACTGCCCCCGATAACATCATAATTTTTAATTCCGCTTTTCCCAAGAACATCTTTCAGAAAATCACCCCCGGCTTTTGCGGTTACGCTTTCAAGAGTATCGTGATTAATGAAATTGCTGTTTTTATTCTGATAGAGTCCGTTAAATGAAAGATAGACTGCAGACCTTAGAACCAGCGGAGCGAAAATCTCATTCTTCACAAAATCCGACATGGTTTCGTCCGCGGGAAGCGAAGATACGATTACGGCTCCGTAATTAGTCCTGTCGAGAACAAGCAGCGGAATGCTAGCGGCGCTAAGGAGAGGATATGCATTGCTGCCCGCCATTATTTCATAAATAGCTGAGACTCTGACAGGCTGTGAGATATCGTCTGTTCCTGACTTCCCTCTGAACATACCTTCAAAAAGGGGTTCATAAGGCCTGATGCCGGACAATTTCAATTCTTTACCCGCAGCTGTTTTACCTCCGAATATTACGGACCCGGTTTTTTTCAGAAGCTCGCCGCTGTAATTATCGGACGGGAATACAAAGACGCCTTTACCTTTATCCAAGAAACTTTTTAAACTGTCGTAGTCAGCCGGCGATTTTGAATCATAACCCGCGATGAATAACGCATCATATTTTGAGATGTATGAAGCGGAAGTAATCTGTGTATAGTCGTAAACCCTGCCGGCCGTCCCGAATTTTGCATTAGCGGCGTCGAAAACCGCCGTAATATATCTTGTGTCTGCAGAGCTGCCTTTCAATATGCCAATGTTAATTTTTTCCGGGATAAAGATCCCGAAACTAAACGAATCGTCTTCCTTTAAGGCATTGTCATTCGGGCTCATACCGCCGATTTCCGTCCTGCACGTAACAAGACCAGTGTTGTCCGGAATAAATTCAAGTTCGGTTTCTTTTCTTTCCCCGGGTTTAAGGTCAATTAGTGTTTCCGATTTAAGCATTCCTCCGGCAAACAATTTCAGGCGTATACCTGAAACGGTTCCCGCTCCATCATTTTTTACAGCAGTTCGGAGCCGTATTGTATTTCCGGGATTCGGAATACGGGTTTCAACGAAAACATTGTTTACCGAAACATTTCCCGTGACAGGCGAAGAAACATCAAGAAAATAAAACCTCGTGTCGGAAAGTTTACCGGACGCAATGTCGGGATTGTCTTCGAAATTAATTTTCTGCATATCGGTTACTACGTAGACTTCATCCGGAACATTTCCGGGGTTCTGCTCCCCTGCTGTTCTAATAATCGAATTCAAATCAGGTCTGTGTTCAGGCACACTGGAATCGCCGGTGCTTACATACGCATACTGTTTCACGACATTGTCAGAAGAAGAAAACAGGCTTATTATATTCCCTACTGTCCGTTCCGCAGTTTCCTTAAATCCGGGAGAATTGTTAACAGCATTCACGCTGTAAGAAGTATCAATTATGATCAGCCCTGTTTTCCTCATACCGGAACCTTTTCCGCTGATATCCCTGAAATAAGGCCCTGCAAATGCCAGCACAAGGAAAACTATTGTCAGGAGCCGGATCAACATAAGCAGGAACTGCCTGATTCTTAATTTCCTGAACCTGGACTTTCTTATCTCCTTAATAAGCATAATGGAACTGAACTCCATTTTCTCCACTTTCTGAAGGTTGAGAAGATGAAGAATAACCGGTATGGCGGCGGCGACGAGCGCCGCGAGCATGTATGGATTAATATATGACAATATCGATTCTTATTTACAAATATTACCGATTTTACACTGTTTTACAACGTTAATTTTAATAACTTTAAAATACACATTAAGACGATGTTTAGAAATACAATACTTATACTGAACGGAGATATGCCGCCCGTAAGGATTCTGAAGAAATTCTGCGGGAGAGATTCTTATATAATATGCGCGGACGGTGGCGCAGACCGGGCAAAGAAAGCCGGAATAACGCCCGATATAATAATCGGTGATTTCGATTCGGTTTCAAAATCAACCTTAGATTATTTCAGCAGAAGAAAAATAATATTGCTGAAAATAAAAGAACAGGAAACAACCGATCTTGAAAAGTCGCTGATGTATATAATCGCGAATGCACTGAACAACGTCAGAATTTTCGGGGCTTACGGCAACCGGCCTGACCACACACTGAACAATTTCAGCGTTTTAAAAAGATACAGCAGAGTTCTTGACATACGTATTTACGACGATAATTTCGAAGCATACTTTATAGATAAAAAGACAAAATTCGAATACAGGAAAGGACAGACAATTTCTTTGATGCCGATGCCTGTTGCTTACGGGATTACGACAAAAGGGCTTATGTATCCTTTGAAAAACGAAAAGCTGGAACTCGGGATAAGAGAAGGGACATTGAACGTATCAACCGGGAAAACGGTATCTGTTGAGTTCAGTAAAGGCGATCTTCTTATGTTCAGGAAACACTTTCTCCGGTAAATTTCATATTATTTACGGCTCATTGCCGCATTTTTCTCAGATGATAAATTTTTCCATATACGACTACATACTTATTGTTCTCTATTTTCTGGGCGCTTTGTACATCGGTTTCAGGTCAGGTAAAAAAGACGATTCGGAAGAAAATTATCTTGTGATGGGCAGGAGGCTATCTCTTCCCGCATTCGTAGCGACACTCGTGTCGTCATTTTACGGCGGTGTTCTGGGTGTCGGTGAATTTACATACCGTTACGGGATATCGAGCTGGTTCCTGAACGCATTCCCTTATTATTTTTTCATAGTGATTTTCGCTTTATTCTTTGCCAGGAAGATCAGGAAAACCAGGCTTTATACAATACCGGACAAGCTGAATCTCGTATACGGAAAGAATGTAAGTATTTTCGGCGCCATGATGATTTTCCTGCTTGTTACGCCTGCGCCTTATCTGTTCATGCTCGGCATACTCACCTCGCTGATTTTCGGAATCCCTCTGTGGATATCAATGATAATTTGCCTGATTTTATCCGTCGCGTACCTTTACAAAGGCGGTTTAAATGCGGATGTAAGGGTGAACATATTCGAATTTGCGCTGATGTTTATAGGTTTCGGCGTGATAATACCGTTTTGTTTCTTAAAGATCGGGGATTTCGGGTATCTCAACGCAAACCTGCCCGTCAGCCATTTAACGTTATCGGGCGGAAATTCGGCAGGTTATATTCTAGTATGGTTTTTCATAGGCGCATGGGCAATTGTGGATCCGGGATTTCATCAGAGATGTTACGCGGCAAAAAGCGAAAACACGGCAGTAAAGGGTGTTTTCATTTCCCTCATATTCTGGTTTATTTTTGACGCCATGACAACGCTTGCAGGCCTTTATTCGGTCGCTTCGCTAAAGAACATTCAGGAGCCTGCTATGTCCTATCCCCTGCTCGCAGAATCGATACTCCCTTCAGTGGCAAAAGGTTTTTTCTTCGTAGGACTCATAGCGACTATCATGTCGACACTTCACTCGTACATGTTCATATCAGCGTCAACGCTCGGCAAGGATATAATTAACAGAATGAAAGGCATACAGGATGAAGGTAACAGATATTCGAAGTACGGAATTGTGGCCGCATCCTTGTTATCACTGATAATCGCCATGCTTGTACCTTCAGTAGTAGAAATATGGTATATAATAGGCAGTATAACAATCCCTTCACTCCTGATAGCGGTGGTATCGTCTTATTTTCCGGCGCTGCATGCGGACAGAAAATGGGTTTTGGGTGCAATGATTGTATCATTTTTATTTTCATTTTTTTGGGTAATTTTTAGGGTTGGTTATATAGAACCTATGTATCCGGGTCTATCCGGCGGAATTATCATTTTCATAACAGGTTTATTGATGAAAAAACGATAGCTTGAAAAATTTTCTAAAAATACTGATACTGTTTCTAATTTTTTCCTGCGAAGCATATTCTCAGAGCGATTCGCTTACCGGAAGTCTTGAACTTAAACTCGGTAATAAACCGTCATTTGATTCTACAAAATTCAATATATTCCCGAGGAATTACAGGAAAAGCAAAATAGCTCTTGTGCTGAGCGGAGGAAGCGCAAGAGGGCTCGCCCAGATAGGCGTGATGGACGTATTCGAAAAGTACGATATAGATATTGACCTGATAGTTGGCACGAGCATCGGCGCAATAACCGGGAGCATGTATGCATCAGGATATTCGCCGGAAGAACTAAGAAACATAACGAAGTCGATAGACTGGAAATCGAAACTGACTCTGACAAACAAATACGAACGTGAATTTCTATTTGTTGACCAGAAAAAGGTCCAGGACAAGGGTTTTCTGACATTCTCATTCGACGGGTTCAGGCCCGTTCTGCCTACATCCCTCTCTTCAGGTCAGCAGATTGCAGAATTGTTCAACCTTTATCTTCTCAATTCCAGGTATAAACCTCACGGAGATTTCTTTTCGCTCAAGATCCCGTTTTGCGCTGTCGCTACGGACCTTAACAAAGGCGAACGGGTTGTTCTCAATGACGGAAACATCAGCGAATCGGTAAAAGCGTCGTTTACATTCCCTCTTCTTTACACTCCTACAAAAGTGAAAGGAAGAGACCTTGTAGACGGAGGGCTGACGGCTAATATCCCTGTCGACGTCGCAAGACAGCTCGGAGCTGACATGGTGATAACCGTAAACTCAACCAGCCCGTTAAAGAACACCGAGGAGCTTAAGAATCCTATCAACACGGCGGACCAGATATTATCGATAACGCTCGCCCAGCTCAACGAAGAGCAGCTCAAGAATTCGGACGTAATAATCACACCGGAGATATTCAACGTTACAGCCACGGATTTCAGCAGCGTGGATTACCTCATAGACAAAGGCAGACTGGCGGCAGAGACGATGATAAACTCAATACTCGGAAAAATCGACACGCTGGAAATGAACGCTTCAGTGAATTTCAACAATTTCCTGTTCAACGCGTCAGTAAGGTTCAAAGGGAATTACATCCCCGATTCTCTGAAAAACGTGATAACAAAAGAGCAGGAGAATAATTTCGTCAGGTATGTGACGATAGAAAAAAGGATGCGCGACATTTACAGGACGGGCTTCTTCAGGAAAGTAAGCGCAAGCATATACAGCGAGGATAACAGGAATGTTATCGAATATACGGGAGAGAACTTCACTAGACTGAACGGAATACGGGTTAATTTCAACGACGGCGGTGATGTAAGATTATACGACTATAAGATGAAGAAATCGGACTCGCTGAACGCCGGCAGTTTCGCATTTACAATACTGGAAAATCACAAACCTGCTTCAAAAGAAATATCCGACGTAGTGACGGGAAGCATAGCATCATTCGGCAGCAAAAAAATTTCAACGTTGAGCAACTGCAAAGAAATGTTCGGCTTTTACGAATCATTGCTCGGAGCCTTAAGGGATAAAGGCTATTCTCTGGTCGATATCACTAAGTTTTATCTTGATGAGAACACAGGCATACTTGATATCGAATTAACCGAAGGTACTGTCTCTGAAATAAATATTACGGGCAACGATAAGACTAAAAGCTCGCTGATTCTGAGCGAGACATTCGTTTCGACAGACAAGCCGGTAAAAATAAATTCGCTCAAAGAAAGCCTCGGCGGGATATACGGCACAAACCTGTTTCAGCAAACCAGCATGGCTGTAAGATACGTCAAATCAAAACCAGTCCTGGACATTTATCTTGTGGAAAAGAGCTCAAGGAACCTGTATTTTTCTTTCAGGGCGGACAACGAAAGGAAACTGCAGGGATATCTTTCTGTCAGGAACGAAAACCTGTTCGGCACGGGGAATGAGTTAGGGGCAGTTATAAAAGGCGGGCTTAGAGACCGGGAATACAAAATCGAGCTGCTTTCAAACAAGTTTTTCGGAACGCCGCTTACGTATAATTTATCGGCTTATTACAGGTTTCAGAATTTTTACGATTATATCGAAATCCCCGACGACGAGAACGGGAAGTTCGACAGACAGCAGACAGGCGAATACAGAAATATACATT
>CAIKZJ010000249.1 GCA_903831845.1 uncultured Ignavibacteriota bacterium | reverse complement strand
TCGAATCTTGAACACATAAATGACTGATTAATTGAATTATAATATGCAATAGGGTAAAATCAATCAATAGAAAACGTTGTATGAAATCGGTATATTTACTATTAATTTTTAAAATTCTATATGAGATTATCGAAGTTTCTTGTTCCGACACAGAAGGAAATACCCAACGACGCGGTTGCGGCCTCGCATGTTTTATCTATCAGAGCCGGACTGTTCCGTTCTCTTACGTCAGGAGTCTATTCTGTCCTGCCGCTGGGTTTAATTATAAAAAATAAGGTCGAAAAGATTATCAGAGAGGAAATGAACGCAATCGGGGGTAATGAATTCCTTCTTCCGGCTCTCTCTCCGAATGAACTGTGGAATGAAACAGGACGTCTCGATGATTTCGGGGATATTATTTTCAGGATCAAGAACAGGGAACTGGTGCTTGCTCCCACACATGAAGAAGTGTTCACTTCTATCGTAAAATCTTATATCAATTCCTACAAACATCTTCCGCAGATGTGGTACCAGATTCAGACCAAGTTCAGAAACGAGGCCAGACCGAAATCAGGTGTTTTAAGAGGCAGGCAGTTTACGATGAAAGATGCTTACTCGTTCGATGCAACATGGGAAGGGCTCGATAAGTCTTATGAGCTTCAGGATTCGGCTTACAGGAAGATTTTCAGCAGGTGCGGACTGAAGTTCTTTTCAGTTTCCGCGTCGAGCGGCGCTATGGGCGGCAGCAAGTCGGAAGAGTTCATGGTCGAATCCGACGCAGGCGAGGATCTGATTGCAATCAGCGAAGACGGGAAGTATTTCTCAAATATTGAAGTTGCCGAATCGTATATAGAAAATGTCGGAAGAAAAAACACGGATTTAAAGTATGAGGAATTTCATACGCCCGATATAAAGTCTATCGAAGAACTCGCGGGATTCCTTAAAATTACGGACAAGTCAAGACTCGCCAAATCAAGAGTTTTCGTTCTTCCTGCCAAAGCGGAAGGCGAAAAGGATAAGTACATACTTGTCCTCGTATGCGGCGACGATGAAGTCAACGAAACAAAAATGCAGAAGTATTTCGGCGCAAACGTCCGTCCAGGACATCCGGAAGAACTCCTAGCAATAACCGGAGCCGACGCGGGTTCCATCGGTCCGATCGGACTGAAGAGGAAAGACGTTGAGATTGTCGCCGACTTCAGACTGCAGGATGCCGATGAGCTCGTAAGCGGAGCGAATAAAAACGACTACCATATAAAGAATATAGATCTGAAACGCGATGTGCCGGGTATAAAATATCAGGACCTTAGAACTGTTAAGGAAGGCGAACTTACAAAAGACAAAACCAGCAAAATCAGGATTACTAAAGCGATAGAAGTCGGACATATTTTCAAGCTCGGCACGAAGTATTCGCAGTCGCTGAAAGCTATGTTCCTCGATAAAGACGGAAAAGAGAATCCGATTATCATGGGAAGCTACGGCATAGGCGTTGAGCGTGTTATAGCTTCTTATATCGAACAGAATCACGACGAGTACGGAATTATCTGGGAAGGCGAAATAGCGCCTTTCAGCGTGATGCTTATAAACATCACCCCGCAGAACACCGAGATAACAAAATATTGCGAGGAGCTTTACGATAAACTGTCAGCTGAAAAATTCGAAGTTCTGTATGACGACAGGACCGACCTGCGTCCGGGCTTCAAGTTCAAAGACGCGGATCTCATCGGTGTTCCGGTTCATGTCATTGTAGGAGAGAAAAATTTCAAAGACGGAAAGGTAGAACTGAAGAGAAGACGTACGGGCGAAAGAGTGCTTGCTGAAAGTTCGGCTTTGTCATCCGAAATAACCAGAATGCTTAATGCTCGATAAAGTCCTCAAAGCGGATTATATTCTTGCTTCGGTTTCGCCGAGAAGAAAATACCTGCTTAAGCAGATAGGGCTTAAGTTTGTATCTGTAGACAGCAAAGTCGAGGAAGAAAAATCCGGCAGGCATCCGCTTACATCCGTGAGGAATAACGCGCGCATGAAATCCCGCGCAGTCACTCACCTTTACAGGAACAAAATCATAATTTCCGCGGATACTATTGTCGTTCTCGGCAGGAAAATTCTCAACAAGCCGCGAAGTTCGGCTGAAGCCGTTTCTTTTCTTAAGATGCTCAGCGGCAACAAGCATACTGTGTATACGGGCATCAACGTCATAAATCAGAAGACCGGCATCGAGAAATTCGGCTACGAGAAGACCACGGTTGAATTCAGAAAACTAACAGGCGAGGAAATCGGTTTCTACGTCAAAACATACAAGCCGCTCGATAAAGCAGGCGCATACGGCATTCAGGACGATTTCGGCTGCCTGTTCATAAAGAGAATATGGGGCGATTACTATAACGTTGTAGGCCTTCCGCTTGTGAAACTTTACGAACTGATTCAGGAAACAATTAAATAATTAACGGTTGTTTAAAAAGTATAAAAAGAAAATACTTTTATCGGTCTCGTTCGGGGCGGTCGTATTTCTCGCTTTCAGCATCTATGCCGATTTCGGGAACCTTCTCGAATCCTTTTCAAAATTCAACTGGCTTTGGTTTCCGCTTGTCCTCGCTTTCTCCTTCGGGAATTATATGATAAGATTCTTCAAATGGCAGTACTACCTGAAACTGCTCGGTATCAAGATCCCAGCATTCAGAAGTCTCCTGATATTCTTCTCCTCTTTCATAATGAGCGTTACACCGGGTAAAATGGGCGAAGTGCTGAAATCTTTCCTGCTTAAAGAAGAAACAGGAACACCCGTAAGCGTTTCAGCCCCGATTGTCCTTGCCGAAAGAATTACCGATTTCCTGTCGATTGTAATACTTTGCCTGACGGGAGCTGTTGTTTTTGATTACGGTACGGACATAGTATTGATAACAGGATTGTTTTTTATAGTTTTTACTTTAATTCTAAGTTCGAAATCTGTATGCCATAAACTCATTTTGCTGTTCAGCAAAATTAAGTTCGTTGAAAAACATTCTGAAAAACTTTATTCGGCCTACGACAGTATTTATATTCTGATTAAAATCAAACCTCTTCTAATTGTCATCGCAATAAGTACTGCCGCCTGGTTCCTCGAATGCCTTGGATTTTATACGGTGCTTAAAGTTTTTTCAGGGATTTCGAACATCGATGTAAGTATACTTAAAGCCACATTTATTTACGGCTTTTCAACGCTCGTAGGCGCGATTGCGATGCTCCCGGGAGGTCTGGGGGTCACTGAGGCATCCCTAACCGGACTCCTTGTTTTTTTGAAAATTACTAAGGATATTTCCGTTGCGTCAACAATAATAATCAGAGTCGCGACGTTGTGGTTTGCCGTGATTCTTGGAATAATAGCCGTGCAGATTTATCAAAAAATACTACATAAGGAAATAACTAATATCGAATAAAAACCTACCATTTTATATTAATTTCGGGGTATTTTAAAAATCGTGCAGTTGATGTAAATCCCTTGAAGTAATACAATATAAACCATAAATTTAAGTTTATTTCTTAAATTTTATCAATTTTGGAAAGAAAAATAAGAGTTTTAATAGGAAAAGTCGGCCTCGACGGTCATGACAGGGGCGCAAAAGTCATTGCCGCTGCTTTCCGGGATGCCGGTTTTGAGGTGATTTATGCGGGTCTTAGACAGACACCTGAAACAATGGTCGAAGCCGCACTGCAGGAAGATGTCGACGCCATAGGTATCAGTATACTTAGCGGCGCTCATATGACTATTTTCCCGAGAGTTAAAAAACTTATGGATGATAAAGGCCTTAACGACGTGCTTCTCTTCGGAGGCGGAATCATCCCTCAGAACGATATCGACGAACTCAATAAAATGGGAGTCGGAAAACTTTTTACTCCGGGAGCGACTACCACAGAAACTGTGGAATATGTCAAACAATGGGTGTCTGAAAACAGAAATTATTAATATTAATCTTATAGAATTGAAAGAACCGGTAAAATTTGGAACGGACGGATGGAGAGCGGTCATAGGTGACACTTATACATTCGAAAACGTCAGAAGAGTATCGCTTGCTACTGCAAGAATATTTAAGAACCACAAAAACATTAAGAACGGTATCGTAATAGGTTATGATACAAGGTTCCTTTCAAAGGAATTTGCCCACGCATCGGCGGAAGTGTTTGCAAGCCAGGGCATAAAGGTAATGCTAACGGATTCATTCGTTACAACCCCAACGGTCTCATTGCTTTCCAGGGATAAAAACCTTGCTTTCGGAGTAGTTATTACCGCCTCTCATAATCCTTATAAATACAACGGATTTAAGCTTAAGGATTCCTTCGGCGGTTCTATGAACCCTGAAGAGCTTGTGCTGATTGAAGCGGAACTCCCGAACATTACGAAAGTAGAAGGAATTGAATCGTTCGATTATTATAAAGAAAAAGGCCTTATTGAGTATTTTGACGGAAGAAAGTATTACATCGACAACCTTAAGGCAAAGATTAACATTGATGTTATAAACAAATCAAAAATGAAGGTCCTGTATGAAGCTATGTTCGGAGCGGGACAGAATACGATTAACGAACTTATTAAAGTCGACCAGCTTCATAACGTGGTTAACCCGTGGTTCGAAGGCGGCGCGCCTGAACCTGTCGAAAAAAATCTCGGACTCGCATGCAAAACAGTTAAGGACGGGAAGTATGATATCTGCATAGTGACTGACGGCGACGCGGACAGGATAGCGATAATCGACGAGAACGGCGAATTCCTTGACGCGCAGAAAACTTTCGCGCTCCTTCTTAAATT
>CAIKZJ010000248.1 GCA_903831845.1 uncultured Ignavibacteriota bacterium | reverse complement strand
GTTCTGTTTTCAGTTTCTTGTACGCCGGCTTTATTACTGTCTTCCTGTACCATAATTCAGTAACAATCTCATTCAATTCGGTTACAGGCAGGCCTTCATCTTTGCTCTCTGTCAGTTCATCCGCTTTTTTCTTTATACCGTATTCGAAACAATCGTCCTTATAATTCTCCAATAAAGCAGGAGAGCGTGAAATAACTCCGACGATTTTATTCGCGATTCCCTTTTTCATTTTAACGGGAACGTTCACGTACAGGCGTTCCGTCGGACGCGTGAACGCAACGTAAAGAAGATTCACGTTGTCGAGCCTTGTCAGAGCGCTTTCCGTGATGTAATCATCCGCGAAATATGATTCCGCGAGCTCTTTCTGCGTCTTAACGAAGAAACCCGACGCCTTATTGAACGGGCTTTTATCTGATGACGCCCACATCCTTGAGCGATTGCCGTTAACGTCAAGTTCCCAGTTCGCATAAGGCACGATCACCACCCTGCTCTGCAGGCCCTTCGCCTTATGAATCGTCATAACCCTTATCCCGTCGGCGTTCTCGGGAACGTCAATCGACAATTTTTCAGCGTTCTTATCCCAGTAATCGAGGAAAGAAATCACGTCCGCGTCGTTTTCCTTTGAATATTTAAAAACAGTATCGAGGAATTTAACTATGTACGGGTCGGCGTTCTTATCAAGACCGAAAATGTTAATGAGATGCTCGGCAAGATCGTAAATAACGAGTTCGTTAAGAACGGAATTTATATGTTTTTTGCCTGCGCCGAAAAAGGAATCGGGCATAATTGCCGAAAACATCTTTTCCGTTTCACCTGAATCATAAGACAATATTTTTACCGCCTCGTCGTTTCCCATTTTAATAAGACAATAGTTGTATAACGCACCTGTCTGCGACAATTTGTCCTTGTGGTCGGAAATATATTTGAGCAGGAACACGAGCATGCGCACTGCCGGCGAATTATTGAGGAGCAGGGATCTTTCCGAAACTACGTTATATTTTTCAGATGATATCAGACCTGATATTGAAATGCTCTCGTCACCCGTTCTTACAAGCACAAGAATATCCGAAGGTCTGTATCCTTCGTCCTTAAGTTCTTTCAGTATTTCCTTGATATATTGCTCCGACATTTCGTTCGTGCCGGTTTCATTCTCCTTAGAATACGGAAACATCTTCACGCGCACATATCCCTCGTTTTTCCTGCCGTTATTGTTCTGTTTAAGAGAGCCGGGCTCGTATGACTCAGTCAGGAAATTGTTATATACTTCGTCTTCGTCATGAGCGAAATCCGATATAAGGTCCGAAAAGAAATTATTGTTGAAATCGACAATGTTCTTGTGGCTTCTGTAATTTGTACTTAGTGTTTTTCTTGAAAGAACATCTCTGAACCCCGAAAGGTCTTTTTCCACGCCTTCGAGGAGCAGCCGCATATCGCCGTTGCGCCATCTGTAAATTGACTGCTTTACGTCGCCGACGATGAGCGCGGAATTCCGTTCGCTCAACGCATTAATTACGAGCGGTTTTAGATTATTCCACTGGAAACGCGAGGTATCCTGAAACTCGTCTATCATTATGTTGCGAATGCGCGTTCCGATTTTTTCGTATATGAACGGCGAAAGGTCGTCGGATATCAGAGTGCGAAGCAAATTGTTTATATCCGCCGAAACCATCACACGGTTCTCCCTGCGGAAATCGTCGAGAAGCGCGAGCAGGTCGGAAAAAATGCCGATGCTGTAAATCGTCTTCACTACTGCGTTTGCCGAATTGTAACCTGCAAGATTCTTATCGTAAAAATCGACCATATCCCTGACACCCTTGTTAACGACAGGAGCGCAGGCGGATTTAGTCTTAAGAAAATCGCCTTCTTTCGTAATTATATTCCTGATAGTCTGCGACGGTTCAAACTCGTTGTTATCAGTTATCTTAAGAATGAAAGAAAACGCTCCGCCTCTTGATTTATACGCAAAGTCTTCGTGCGTGAGATTGTTCGCAAGAATAAGGGACTTCAGTTCTTCCGCTTTTGACTTAAGGTGGTTTTCAAAGGCATATTTAACTTTCAGGAGGTTCCGGGTGATTGGAAATGCGGTTTGTCATG
>CAIKZJ010000247.1 GCA_903831845.1 uncultured Ignavibacteriota bacterium | reverse complement strand
TGTTCTTTACAGCTGTTTCGAACGGGTCATCGTAATTCAGTGCCTTTATTTCCTTTGTTTCCGCCCCCCTGAACCCTGATTCCTTCAGCCTGTTCAGCATCTGTCTCGATGCTTCTCTCTCGGCGTGCGAAACCCTGCACTGCTGCCACGAAGGCGTATTCAGCTCGCCCGTAAGTTTCCGGTTCAGGTAAACGCATCTCCTGCACTGGTATGCGTCGCATATCCTGCATATGGGTGAATATTTTATCTCAAGCAGCCGCCTGTTCGCGATTTTGATATCGTTCCGTATCTCACCGTGATTGTCCGTCATGCTTTCATAATAAAAAGCCGGACAGGTGTATAACATCCCGTCAGGGGCGACTGTTAGATGTGTTAATCCTGCGTCGCAGTTGTTCATCTGTTCAAGTATTATTCTGTCCGTTAACGCGTTAATCTCCGGAAGTATGCCTTTGCCCGCACTTCTTAATATTGAGGACGAAATTTTTTCAAGCTGCCTTCCGTATTCTCTTAAGTCGTTTTCAGACAAGCCTTCAATATCCTTTATGACAACATTGACCCTCTGACAGTTCTTAAGCAGACGAAGCGCATAAGTGTTAAGTTTCTTAATCTCCTCACGGCTTATGCGAAGAATTACATTTGCGTTTTTAATTTTAAATGATGCGGGTGTCTTCTTTAAATCTGCAGGCTCTATCACGGCAACCGCGTCTTCGTAGATGCCGGCAAGCTTATAAGGCACTATCTTAACGTGTTCTACGTCCTCGATTAATCTTTCGTATTTTTTTCCGGGTCTGATACCGGGATAAAGGAAGTTAACCTTCAGGTTGTTTTTCAGCGCGTACGTGACAGCCTTCGTTAACAGTTCGAAAGAAATCAGCGCCGCTGATTTCCTGTTTCCGCTTTCGTAATTGCAGAAAGAAACGGAATCATCGCTTAGCATTATTATGAGGTATTTCAGCACTGGCATGACATGTCTTTTGATTCCCGTAAATCCTTGCCCAGTCTTCTTCCGAGCTTGTTCCAGAAATAATTGTTCGCCCTTACTCTTGCTTTGTGCATCCTGCATATATATGTCGCTCTCTGGTATATTGTGCCGGTTTCGGCGAAATCATAATTGGTCCCCTGGCACCAGGCGCATCCCGACGCCACATCGCAGTCAATGCATTCTTCCGGGCTCTGTGAAACCATGTCGAGAGTCAGAAAAGGCCTTAATCTGTTAATGTCAACGCCGTCTGCGGTATTTCCGATTACAAGCCCTTTCCTGTTCTGAAGAGAGAAATCTATGAATCTTATGCACGGATAAAAATCTCCATTGTGATCAACGGCCAGCATCTTTCCCGCACCGCACCAGTTCACGTTCTGGCTGTAAGGCTTGCCGATTGTCCTGCTGAAAAATGAGCAGGTGTATTTTTCATAAAGCTTATTTTCGATTATTTCGTCTGCAAGGCTTACAAGCTGTTCTTCGAATCTTTCGTCGTCGCCCGGTTTCCAAGCGTCTTCAAATACGGCGTTTATGCTCACGTCCTTTATGCCCAGTTTCCATATATGAAGAACGCTTTCCTTGATGTACGGAATGTCGTCGCTCGAAACGGTCACCTTTGTTGATGTTTCCGGAAACTGGCTTACCCAGAGTTTAACGTTCTTTAAAACATTGTCATATGAGCCCCGTCCGTCGGGATAAATTCTCTGTATGTTGTGCTTGATTTTCGTGCCGTCGATGGTTATCTGTATGCTCAGGTGAAGCCTGTTTTTTCTTATGAATTCCTGTACGCGGCTGTCGGAATAAAGAAGGCCGTTTGTGGAAAAACTTATCCTGTAACTGTCGAACCAGGGATGGTTCAGTTCGTATGACCTTAGTTTAAAGTAATCGCAGATTCTGTCTATCAGCCCGACCTCTATCAGCGGCTCTCCGCCTATGAAATCAAGGACAACCGAATCTTCGTTTATGTTCTTATCGGTAAGCAGGTAGTCTATAGTCTTCTTCGCTGTTTCAAAGTTCATCTTTCCTTTCTTGTTCTTACCGGTAAGATAACAGTACCTGCATGCGAGCTGGCAGTCTTCGGTTACGACAAAGGTGATGTTCTTTGCTCTTCCTTCTTCCCACGAACCCGCTTTATCAATTTTAATTACAGAGTCTTGTGTCATAAGGGAAAACCTTTATTACCATGCCTGTCCCGAGCATCCGCCCTGACAGGTGCCTCTGCATCCGTCGCATGTCGTGTTGCATCCGCCCTCGCATGTGTATTTGCACGAACCCTCGCATGTCAGAAAACACAGTCCCTGACAGGTTCCGCGGCATTCGCCCTCGCATGTCGTGCGGCATCCGCCCTCGCATGTCAGCAGGCAGTCGTTGGGATTTTCCGCGGGCGCTTCGCTGC
Source organism: uncultured Ignavibacteriota bacterium (assembly GCA_903831845.1). Classification (GTDB taxonomy): domain Bacteria; phylum Bacteroidota; class Ignavibacteria; order Tepidaquicellales; family Tepidaquicellaceae; genus CAIKZJ01. The sequence continues at coordinate 846 of CAIKZJ010000247.1, read as the reverse complement.
CGTTTGTGTTTTCATTTCTTTGTCCGGCGGAAAGGTTTGACAGATTGCCGAGAGACAGGAAGGCGATTGTCGGTATTGCCGCCTTTGCGACAATGTTTAGAAAATTACGTCTGTCTATACCGGAATCAGTCTTGCCGGCCGTTTTTGCTTCAGCCGGTTTTTTCGGGGAAATGTTTTTCTTGTTCATTTATTTCCGGATAAAAGTTTAATTTGTTTGTATTGAGGTATAAGGGTATGCGAACATCCGGTGTAAAAATCAGTTCTCTTCTGCGCGGTGAATTCTGCAGGGTCTTTATACAACGAATCGGAGATTTTTCCGGGGAAAAAATCAATTTAACCTCCACAGCTTAATTTATTATACCCTGTAAATATTATGAATAAATTAATATTTAATCAATGCCTAATAAATCGTTTATGGCAGAAAGGATGTTGTTTTTATTCGGGAAAAATAATGAATTGCGTGTCTAAAGCGCCGGCTTAATAACGAAATTAACAAAACTCTGTCTATGCCTTTACATTCAGAAAACTCTCAAGGTCCATCTCGCTTACGAACGGCTCTCCCGGAGCTACGTTGTTTACTTTCCCGTCTTTGACCCGGTTTTCAAGTTCACCGACCAGCGAATATAAATGGTCAAGCGAGTCGATTATAAATAAAAGCGGCTGGTAATGGTCTATCTCAAAACACTGGTTTACTGCCCATTCGAGCTGAATCGGGTACCGCTGCACGTCGGGCGACTTGACGCTGTGCTCCAGTTCTCCGTATGAACTTAACAGTCCGCTGCCGTAAACGCGAAGGTCGTTGCCGGAACGTATAAGTCCGAATTCAACCGTGAACCAGAAGAAACG
>CAIKZJ010000246.1 GCA_903831845.1 uncultured Ignavibacteriota bacterium | reverse complement strand
TATATTTGCAGATTTATCTTTAATTTTATTCGAAGCAAAACAATTCGTCTTTCCGACCTAGCCCACGGCTTTAGCCGTGGGTAGAATAGAAATGAAAACAACAACCGTTTTAACGGTTTCTAAATAAGGAGGAATAAAATGCCGCATTCTAACACACGAATCTGGATACATCTTGTATTCAGTACGAAAGGACGTGTTCCGATAATTACTGAATCTTTCGAGAAAAAACTATACGAACATATCGAAAGAAAACTAACCGTTGAATTCGAATCAATCTCAGAAGCAATTAATGGAATGCCGGAACACATCCACATATTATTCAGGATGAGCATGAAGCATTCTCTGGAAGACGTTGTTAAGAATATTAAAGGAGAATCTTCGCACTGGATTAACCAGAATCAGTTGTCTCCACAGAGATTTGCATGGCAGACGGGATACAGCGCTTTTTCTATAAGCATAGATAAGGTACCTGCTGTAAAGGGATATATTTCAAATCAAAAGAGACATCACGCGAAAAAAACGTTTGCGGAGGAATACAAAGAGTTGATGAAAATATACGGAATAAGAGAAGAAGATTGATATCGATTTAAACCGTTAAAACGGTTTTTGCATTATTCATCACATACCCACGGCTGAAGCCGTGGGCTAAGTCGGAGAGCATTTGCTGCTTTGCTTTGTTTAAAGTGTAAGATAAAATCCGTAATAAAAGCGGAAACATTATTTATAGATTTCCGCTTATTAAAAAATCTTCTAAAAATTATATCGTGAATTCCCAGAGTATGTTTCCAGTGTTCGTGTCGATGCAGACTGTCTTCAGCATTGAAATGAATATAAGCTTATCGCCTGCCATAATGGCCCTCTTCGTTCTAAGGTTCGGGCTGCCTTTCGAGAACACATAATCGAATCCGCCTTTCTCGAATACTTTTTCGGGTTCAACAAATATGTTCTGAAGCGGCGTTGTCCAGACAAGGGAAATTGTCTTCTCGCCTGTATCGAATTTTATTTTCGACATAAGCACCTTCGCGGTGTCCGACGCGGTAGATGAGTGTATAATGAAAACGGATTTATCTTTTCCTATAATCGTTTTGAAACGATTGTTGCCGCTGAGGTCCTCGATTTCCTTGTATTTCCGCGTGATGTCATCTTCATTGTATTTTATGCGACTCTTCGCAAAATCCAGACTCCTCAATTTGTATTTGTCTGTTTCATCTTTCATCTGTTCTTCGAGCGCTTTAATGGAATCAATTTCGTTCTGCTTCTTTTCGATTTCATCGTATATCGGCGTCAGGTATTCGGGGAACATTTCCTTTACGTTCACTGTGACCGAGCTCTCGAGAAATTCTCCTTTAAGAAAATCAGGCTGTTCGATATCCTTTGAACCGAAACGTATGTGTTTCCTCGGGTCGCCCGAGAGTGAAAGATAATCGTTCTTTGTAACGTTAATGCTTGTGGTTGACATTGTTTCATCGTATCTGAAATTTTTTATCGGCACGTTTACTTTTTCCGTCTTGTATGTATCCGGATTCATAAGATAAACGAATCCGCTGTTATCTGCTATCATCGGCACTTTTTTTATCATGTCGAAGCCGAAATACTTCCGAAGCTCATACCATTTAACTTTAGGAAAATTGTTCATCAGGAACGGATTAACTTTTTCAATATCGTCCTTTGTCACGACTATGTCGAGTGTCTTCGGGTTTCTGGCGTGGAGTCCTGTTTTTTCATCGGCGCTGTAATACCAGAGTTTACCGTCTGACGCGCCCAGGAAGTACATGTAATTATCGTCGCGTTCGCCGAGCTCGATTCTTTTCGAGATTTTTCCCGTGTTAAGGTCGTAACTCGTAAGTCTGTATTCTGTGTATCCGGATGTGGTCCGTATTCCCTGTTTGCTTGATTTTGACGTCGCCTGGAAGATTTCCTCCTTCATTATGAGAAAATTCTCGCCGTTTACAGAGGCCACGAATGCTTCCTCTATATTATCCGCTTCGTCCTTCATAACATTTTTTCTGAAACAGCCGGATAAAAATATTCCGGAGAACAAGATGAAAAGCAGTAACGTTTTGATCTTCATATTTTTTTAAAATTTATTCAATTTACGATTTTAGGCTCTGATATTCAATTGTTTACAAATGCGGGAAGCCTTGCGCCTTTAAAGAATTATGATTCAAAAATACAAAATAAGTCCGATTTGAATAATTTAATATTATAAAGGTGCTGTTTTGAGCGAAAAAGAGGATTTTTTCGGCCGCTTCCGAAAAAAAATGAACAAATTTCACTTATTTTTGTTGATTAAATATTATATATTCATACAATAATTAAAGGGTTTATCCACAGGAGTTATCATGAAAAAGTTAATACGCTTTTTCCTTTTCGCAGTGTTTTGTATCATTCTTATAAATCCCGTCTATTCCCAGAAGAGGCATTTTAAAAAAGGGTCATACAGAAATATACAAACGGATTTTACGCTCACTATGAGCGACGGAACAATTCTGGATTGTTCCAAATTTATGCCGACAGAAACGCCTCCGGCAGGCGGATTTCCGGCAATGATATTCTGTCACGGTTTCGGCGGAACAAAAGAAGAAGTTATAACAGATGCAGAAGATTTGTCTTCGAACGGTTATTTCACGCTTTGCTACACAATGCGCGGCCAGGGACTCTCAACGGGAAAAACAAACCTGATAAGCACGACAGAGATGTATGATTTCGTCGCGGTGGTGAACTATGTAAAGAGCCAGGCTAACATTAACACTTCGAAGGTCGGAGCGATAGGCGGTTCCCAGGGCGGCACAATCCCCATCATGGCGGCTTCTTACAATCCCGGCCTGCTCAGATGCATAATTTCGGACGTAGCTTCTCCTGAATTTGCGACTTCGTGGATTGAGAATAAATCCGTGAAAATGACGCTTCTGTGGTCTTTGAGTTACGACAACAGCATTGCGAATTATACGAATCAGGTAAGGGCTTACAGGAACTGGATTCTCGGCGATACACCCGCTTACTGGGACAGTCTCGCGTATTACATGCCGTTAAACAGGGACTTTACGACCAAGATAGGACAAAACACAACCCCCACATTCATCAGCACAGTATGGCAGGACAAGTTTTTCAGCACATACGGCTGGATTCACATGTATCCGAGTATGGCATTTCCTTACAGGTCGTACATGGGAACGTTTGACGCTCACGGCGCCGATGCGGATCAGGACGAAGCGGACAACCGCGACGCTATGACAGCCGACTGGATGGATTATTATCTGGGCGGAGTTGCGAACGGTGTCACCGATTCCATAAAATATGTTTACGCGGCAAGCACTTATCCACGTTCTACGGACGGCTGGACCTGGAAAAGATTTTATTCGGCTTCATGGCCTCCCGCAGGCGTTCAGAACGTTAATTTTTATTTCCGTCCGAACGGTATTCTGAAAACAACCGTAAACACAGTTTTACCCGATACGGTCGGTTTCCTTAATAACATTAAGGACACAACCATGAATATGACAACTGCGGTAAACTATGAATTTACGGGAGCGACTTTTGATACTAAATTCGGCAAGACGCAGCTTGTTTTTGAAACAGGCAACCTGTACACGGAGTCCAAAATGGTTGGCACACCGTACGTTAACATTCATTATAAACCCGCGCGGGATGTAGCGCAGTTCAACCTTCAGATTTATGAAATCAAGTCCGGAACAACGCCGTATCTTATAAGCAGGTGCAATTATACCGACAGAAAGGTGACCCCGGGAGTAGTGAAGCAGTTGTCTTTCTACGGGACTTCGCATTCACACATATTCCAGGCAGGCAGCAAGATAAGAGTCGTTATCACGAATCTCGACAATATTTCCGATGACGCGTTCCTCAGGACTAATCCTTATGTGCTTCCGAGCCTTAAAAAGGGAAGACATATTATTTATATGAACGCCGCGAATCCCACATACATTCAGCTTCCTCTGATAGGATACACGGGCTCTACGGATGTAAATGAAATATCTACGCTCGTCCCCGATAATATGTATCTCAGTCAGAATTATCCGAATCCGTTCAATCCTGAAACCAACATCAGGTTCGGCGTTCCGGCGAAATTCAGCGGCAGAAACGTTACGCTGAAGGTATACGACATCAAGGGTCAGGAAATACAGACGCTTGTCAATCAGAATCTTTCCGCGGGCGAATATGAAGTCAAGTTCAGCGGCAGAAACGTTTCTTCGGGTGTCTATTTTTATTCGCTCAGTGTTGACGGATTAAGAGAAACGAAGAGATTCGTGCTCGTGAAATAAGAGTTTTAAATAAGATTATTAAAAAGAGACGCCCCGAAGGCGTCTCTTTTTTTTCGTTACGAAGCAAAGGCGTAGTAACAAGAAGGATAATAATTTATATCAAAAATATACAAGGGTAGTGTAAAGTTTAAAATTCTAAGTACAAAATTACATTTTAAAATGTAAAGTTATCATAAACGTATAAATATTAATTGTAATTTTGCATTTTGAAATAGATAGCAGCGAAGGGGAGGCGGTATATCCGCGCTCCCCCACGCTTATTTGTTCTCCCGCTCTTTATCCGGTTCTGTTCCGGAAAAATCTTATTTATTCTTGGGAGAAAATTTATTAACTACGTTGCTGACCGGCTTTATTGTTCTGAGAAAATCGTAAATCATTCCCAGATCCTCTGTCGACATTCCCGCGTACATCGTCCAGGGCATTGCTGTATTGAAAGAAGTCGGGCTTACGCTTACGTTCTTTGCCGAATCCGATTCCATTGATTTGAATTTCTGTATGAAAAATTCTTTCGACCACGAGCCGATGCCGCTTGCCATGTCAGGAGTTATGTTTGCGCTTCGCAGAGTAAATTCCGGCGTGTAAAATTCCATGCCGCCGGCAAACTGTTTATCCATGATGGGTTTTCCCTTTTCCTGCGGAGTGTGGCAGTCTGAACATCCGGCAATCTGAACGAGGTATTTTCCGTATTCAAGCGGATTGCTCCTGCTAACCTGGTTCTCCATGCTGAATGACTTTACAGGAATTGTTTTTTCGATAAGGTTCATAGGAAAATCAAGCGTCTTTTCGGGCACCTTGTTTTCTATCGGCTTTAGTGATCGTATGTAGGCGACGATAGAGAAAAGGTCTTCCTTCGTGAGGCCGTTGTAACTCATGTAAGGCATTAACGGAAAAAGTGATTCTCCGTCTTTGTTAACGCCGCAGGTTATGGCGCGTATGAGTTCCCCGTCCGTCCAGTGGCCGATTCCGGCAGGTGTTATGTTTCTGGCGTAGATACTGCCGGGCAGCCCGATGTTTTCCTTATTAAAGGCTTCCCCGCCTTTGCCTTCGGTACCATTTATGAGCGGTCCCGAGAATTTCGAATAGTCGCGCGTAGAATGGCAGTCTATGCAAACCGCGACGTGGCTTACAAGATATTTCCCCCGTGCCAGTCTTTCCGGCGTCGCCTCAACTTTCACGTCGAGAGGCTTATCCGTTTTTGGAAACGTTGAACTGAAATATACGAATAATAAGACAACAACTGTGATTAGTCCCAATGCCGAATACATCAGGAATTTGAATAGTTTTTTCATGCTTTCCCCTGAATAAGATTAACAATAAAAACGCCCCCTTTGCGTTATTCAGAGTTATTTCCCCTTATTGACAGAACAATTTTTCTCCAAAAAAAATTCTTATTAAAGATACGTCATGAAAGGAATTTTGTTGCAATTGTCTCTCCTATCGAAAAACATGATGTTGCGGCGGGCGACGGCGCGTTGCAGACATGAAGCACCCTTTTGTTCTCTATGAAAAGGAAATCGTCTACAAGTTTGCCGTCTTTGCTGCAGGCCTGAGCTCTTATGCCGGCCCCGCCCGGCTCGAGGTCGCTTTCCTGTATCATGGGTGTAAGTTTCTGCAGCGCTCTGGTAAAGGCGGGTTTTGAGAATGAGCGGTAAAACTCCATCATTCCCGTTTTCCAGAACTTTCCGGCTACGGCTCTGAACCCTTTCCACGTAACGCTTTCAAGCAGGTCTTTCACGTTTATGTCGAACTTTCCGTAACATTCGCGCCCGAAAGCAAATACGGCGTTTGGCCCCGCTTCAATTTCGCCGTTTGTTTTTCGTGTATAGTGAACTCCGAGAAACGGAAATTGCGGGTCGGGTACTGGGTATATAAGGTTTTTAACGAGGTATGATTTTTCTTTCTTTATTTTGTAATACTCTCCTCGGAACGGTATGATGCTTAAATCAAGATCCCGGTTGTTAAGCTTTGCGACGCGGTCCGACTGCAGTCCGCAGCATGTCAGAAGCATTTTGCATTCGTAAAATTCTTTGTTTGTTCCGATTTCAACGCTGTCTGACTTTTCGTTTATGTAATCAAGCCTCTCGTTAAAAACGATATCCGCGCCTTTTTCAATAAGCAGTTCGTGGATTTTTTCCGAAACAACTTTGTAATCGATTATACCGGTCTGGGGCACATGTACGCCTTTCACTCCGTTCACGTAAGGTTCGTATTCTGTCAGTTCCTCTTTTTCTATGAACCTTAGTCCTTCGAGGCCGTTATCCGTCCCTCTGTCGTATATGTTCTGAAGAGCGGGAAGTTCATTGTTGTTTGTTGCAACGATAATTTTACCGCATATATCGTATTTGATTCCGTACGTGTCGCAGAAATCCAGAAGCATCTTATAACCGCGTGTGCAGTTAACCGCTTTGAGGCTGCCGGGTTTGTAATAGATGCCGGAATGTATGACGCCGCTGTTGTTTCCTGTCTGGTGTCTTGAGACGCCGTTTTCCTTGTCGATTAGAAGCAGTTTTAATCCGGGGTTCTTCTCAAGAAGTTTAAGGGCAGAGCTAAGACCGACTATGCCTGCGCCTGCTACAATAATGTCATACATCATATTCGGGGTTTTGTATCTGCAAAAATGCGAAAAGTTTTCGTGAAAAGAAGCGGAAAAAAGAGCAATCGTCAATCATCATCGAACAATAAAAAAAGCGCCTCGCGGCGCTTTAAACTTTTTAATTTTTAATTTGTATTTTTAATATTTGATTTTTAACGGCATACGTTTCTTACAATGCCGCCGGCTCATTTTATGACCATCATTTTTTTCGTGTCGGTGTATTCTCCTGCAGTAAGCCTGTAATAATAAACACCGGATGAAAGGTCGTAAGACGTGAATGTCGCTTTGTACGAGCCCGCTTTCTGGTGTTCATTGACCACGTTTGCCACTTCTCTTCCGAGTTCATCGTAAACGGCTATCTTAACGAATTCACTTTTCGGTATCGAATATGAAATAGTAGTTGTTGGATTGAACGGGTTCGGGAAATTCTGTTCAAGCGAGAATTTATCCGGAGTTGTTCCGTTTTCGATTACCGGAGTTACTCCTGTAAGTTTTGCAAGCCACAGCGAAGCATTCAGATGAAGTCTCGCATGATTTCCGTTTGCTTCTCCGAGCCAGCTGCTGTAAAGTGTGTGGCCCGAAGAGCCGGTACCGTCATCCTGCGGCGAACTGTCGCCTATTGCGAAAATACGTCCTGTTCCGAACGTGGAAGAAACGCAGAGAAGTCCGGTGCTGCCCTGCGAAGACCCCGTAGTCCAGATCAGGCCTTTAACCGTCGGATTTATAGTTTGATACATTGTGATCGTCGCGCCGTTATGAAAAATTAACTGCGAAACTGCACCCTGCGGTCCATTGAGAATCGGATCTGAAGACCAGGAAGCGGCAACATTAGTCGAGCTTGGCGAAACGTTAACCGAATCAAATTTAAACCCGAAAGGAAGATTGCCGTACGAGCTGTGTCTGAAAAGGTCATTCCAGACAGCGAGGGCGTCCCATCCGTCTCCGTTTCTGTCGGCCGCGTTATGGTCTGATATTATAAGCAGCCCTCCGCCGTTCTGCACGAAACTCATTATCGCGTTTCTCTCGGAAGCTGTGAAGGGCGAATTCGGTTCGTCTACTATGAACACGTTGTAATTCTGAAGGTCCTGTGCCGCTGCCGTTCCGTACGTGATGGTTGTGCCCGCGGGAAGTGTCTCTACTGTTTGACCGAGCTGCACAAGTTTGATACCCCATGATGATATCGCGCCCGTCCAGTATGTTTCAACCGTCGAAGAAGTTATTGTAGATTGCAGCGGAGTCGGATATCTCCCTGCCACGTGATTGTCCTCGTCTATGACCCAGTCGGCATTTCCCGCTGTCTGGTAATGCGCTGCGTCGAAAAGGAATTTCTTAGGCTGAGCCGGCGAAAGACGGAAAAATACCGTAAGTAAGAATAATAATATTACTGCTTTCTTCATATAAAAAAATAATGTCGGGTAATATATGAAATATAATATTCTTTTCATATGTAAATGAATAATCTACCGGTATTTAGGGGTAAAGAATAATTCCCGGTTCAATAAAAAAACAGCCGTCAAAAATGAATGTTTTTTCAGAATTTGTTGTTTACAGATGTATACCTTAAGTTATATAGAGTGATGTTCGAGAATTTTCCCGGAAGTTAAATAGGCTATTACGAGGCTTAACTCGGACAATTAAATCCTTTTAGAACGGAATTTTTAATTTAATTTTTGGTAAAAATCAGCTAAATTATAAATATTAAATCAATTTACTATCGAAAATCATTTACTATGTCTGACCTAACATCTACCAACACCGCGCTGGAAAGGTTCAGTTACGACAACAAGATCGTAAAGAATTTTGCCTATGCGGTAATGCTCTGGGGCGCCGTCGGAATGCTTGTAGGCCTCCTAATTGCGGCGCAGATAATCATTCCGAGTCTTAATTTCAACCTTCAGTACACGACGTTCGGAAGAATAAGGCCCCTTCACACGAATGCCGTAATTTTCGCTTTCGTGGGTAACGCGATATTCATGGGTCTTTATTATTCTCTGCAGAGACTGACAAAAGCCCGTATGTTCAGCGACCTGCTTTCAAAGATTCACTTCTGGGGCTGGCAGCTGATTATCGTCCTTGCGGCTGTGACGCTTCCTCTGGGTATAACGACCAGCAAGGAATACGCCGAGCTGGAATGGCCGATTGATATTCTTATCGCGCTTGTATGGGTTGTGTTCGCGATAAATGTATTCGGTACGATTATAAAGAGGCGCGAAAGGCACATGTACGTTGCGATATGGTTCTATATCGCCACTGTCATAACCGTTGCGGTGCTTCATATTTTCAACTCGCTCGAACTTCCGGTAAGCCTTTTCAAGAGTTATTCGCTTTACGCAGGCGTTCAGGATGCTCTGGTGCAGTGGTGGTACGGACATAATGCGGTCGCATTCTTTCTTACGACGCCTTATCTCGGTCTGATGTACTACTTTTTGCCGAAGGCGGCAGAGAGGCCGGTTTATTCCTACAGGCTTTCCATAATACACTTCTGGACCCTTATATTCTTATACATCTGGGCAGGGCCGCACCATCTGCTTTACAGCGCTCTTCCCGACTGGGCTCAGTCGCTCGGCACGGTGTTTTCTATAATGCTTATAGCGCCGTCATGGGGCGGAATGATAAACGGTCTGCTCACATTAAGGGGCGCATGGGACAAGGTCAGAGAAAACGTAATTCTGAAATTCATGGTTGTTGCCGTAACCGCTTACGGTATGGCGACTTTCGAAGGTCCGACGCTTTCGCTTAAGAATGTAAACGCGATAGCTCATTTCACGGACTGGATTATAGCTCACGTTCATATCGGCGCGCTTGGCTGGAACGGATTCCTTACTTTCGGCATTCTTTACTGGCTCGTGCCGAAACTCTTCAAGACCGAACTGTATTCGAAGAAAATGGCAAACTTCCATTTCTGGATTGGTTTCGTCGGGATACTTTTCTACGCGATACCGATGTACTGGTCAGGCATTACGCAGGCATTGATGTGGAAGCAGTTCACGCCCGAAGGAGTTCTTCAGTATCCGAACTTCCTCGAAACGCTGCTTCAGATTAAAACAATGCATATGATAAGAATCACAGGCGGTCTGTTCTATTATTCGGGATTCCTGGTGATGTTGTATAATCTCATAAAGACAATAAAGCAGGGAAGCTTCATAGGAGACGAGGAAGCCGAAGCTCCCGCACTCGAGAGGAATGTAGCTTTCGAACCTATCAAAGGTTCAATAATGAAAAAACACAGAATAATCGAAAGAAGGCCCGTCCAGTTCATAATATTAGCCGTTATCGCGGTAATAATCGGCGGCCTGATTGAAATTATTCCCACATATCTTATAAAATCTAATATACCGACAATAGCAAGCGTAAAGCCGTATACACCGCTCGAACTTCAGGGCCGGGATTTATACATCCGCGAAGCATGCAACTCCTGCCATTCGCAGCTTGTGCGTCCTTTCCGTTCCGAAACAGAAAGATACGGCGAGTACGCGAAAGCCGGCGAGTACGTTTACGATCATCCGTTCCTGTGGGGTTCAAAGAGGACGGGTCCGGATCTTTTAAGACTCGGCAAGAAATACCCGAACCTCTGGCATTATTTGCACATGGACGACCCGACGACCGTATCCCCGGGTTCGCTTATGCCGAGATTCTCCTGGCTTAAGGACCAGACTCTCGACATTTCAACTACAGAGAGCAAGATAAACGCGATGAGAACGCTTGGTGTTCCGTACGAACAGGGTTATGAAAAAACAGCAAACACTGATCTGCAGAAACAGGCCGAAGAAATAGCGCAGGACCTTCAGAAACAGGGAATCGACGTTACGAGCGACAAGGAAATAATCGCCCTTATAGCTTATCTGCAGAGACTGGGAACTGACATTAAAAACCAGCAAACAACGAAATAACATGTTCAGTAAATATCTTGCATCGGTTGAGTGGCTGGGAGTATTCGCGATAGCGACTATGGTTCTTTTTTTCATATCGTTCGTCGTGATACTTCTGTGGGCTTTCAGGATTGACAAGAAGAAATTAGAAGAATACAACAATCTTCCTTTGGAAAAATAAAAATTTTCAAAATGAATAAAAAAGTTTTAATCGGAATAACGATATCGACGGTGACAGCATTAACACAGGCGCAGTCTTTCGCCCAGACTGCCGCGCAGGAGACGAAGACGGATACATATATCTATCTGATTCTGGGAGCGCTTCTTTTCACGCTCGCGGTTCTCTTCGCTTCGATAATGATATTCGAGTCGGGCGAGAGACGTGTAAGGCCTGCAGCGGCGGCTATCGCGGCAACTGACGAGGCGCTTCTTATGAAGGACCATGAATATGACGGCATTCAGGAGCTTGATAATCCTGCTCCGGCATGGTTTCAGTTCCTGTTCTATATAACAATAGCATTCGCCGTTGTATACATGATAATTTATCACATGACGGGAAAACCGAATTCGTCAAACGACGAATACGTTCAGGAAATGACAATAGCCCAGATGCAGAAAGACGAGCTCGTACGCTCGGGCGCGCTGATTAACGAAAGCAACGTGACCGCTCTTACTGAAAAAGCGGACCTTGAAAAAGGAAAGGAAATCTTTACCGCTAACTGCGTCAACTGCCATGCGGCAGACGGCGGCGGAAGCGTCGGACCGAACCTGACGGACCAGTACTGGATACACGGCGGCGGCATAAAGAACGTTTTCACAACGGTCAAATACGGAGTGCCGGCGAAAGGTATGATAACCTGGCAGAACCAGCTGAACCCTAAACAGATTCAGCAGGTCTCCAGTTATATACTAACGCTGCAGGGCACAAAACCTGCAGCGCCGAAAGCGCCTGAAGGCAACATCTGGACGGACTCTACAACAGCCGCCCCGAAGGATACGCTTAAGAAATAATTTTTAATATATAGCCATGAATTAACACTAATTTCACTAAATGGTGGAATTATTAAACAAGGAGGAGTTCTATAAAATAAACGGATTGTGTATGGAAGTACACAGAATCCTGGGTAATGGATTACTCGAGAGTGTTTATAAAGATGCCCTTGAATATGAATTCAAAAAGAATGAGATAGATTTCATACGGGAGAAAGAGTATAAAATTATATACAAAGATATAGTTTTGGGACATAAATTTTATGCTGATTTTGTTTTGATGGATAATATTATTCTTGAGGTTAAGGCGGTCAGCCGAATTATCGACGAACACATTAAACAAACATTAAACTATCTTGCTATCTCAAAATGCAGATTAGGTATTATTGCTAATTTTGGAAATCCATCCTATGAGTTCAAACGTCTGGTCTTATAATTCGTGTAATTCGTGATAATTAGTGGCTATCTACATAAGAAGTTAGCATGGAAAATGAATCATTCAGGGATCACCTGTCCACAGTGACGCAGGAAGGCAAACGCGTCTGGGTTTATCCCAAAAAACAAAAAGGAAAATTTTATACCGCAAGAACCATCGTCAGCGTATTTCTGCTGGCATTCCTGTTCTTAACCCCGTGGATAAAGATTGACGGGCATCCTTTCATGCTCTTCAATATTTTCGACAGAAAATTTATACTATTCGGGTTCGCGTTCGGACCGCAGGATTTTTACATATTCGCGCTCGGTTTCGTGACGCTCGTCGTTTTCGTTGTTCTCTTCACCGCCGTGTACGGCAGGATCTTCTGCGGATGGGTATGCCCGCAGACGGTATTCATGGAAATGGTGTTCAGGAAAATAGAATATATTATCGAAGGCGACGCGAACAAGCAGAGAGCCCTCGACGCCGCTCCTATGAACGGAACGAAGTTTTTCAAGAAGACTCTGAAGCATGTTATATTCTTTATTATAGCTTTTCTGATAGGCAATACTTTCATGGCTTATCTGATCGGGATTGACAAGACGCTGGATATAATGAATCATCCGCCTACGGAACATCTTGCCGGCTTCATAGCCGTGATGGTTTTTTCCGGAGTGTTTTATTTCGTGTTTTCAAAATTCCGCGAACAGGCCTGTACGATTGTCTGTCCTTACGGAAGACTGCAGGGTGTGCTTCTTGACCCGAACTCTATCGTAGTTGCATATGATTACGTAAGAGGCGAGCCGAGAGGAAAACTCAACGAGGTGAAAGGCGACTGCATAGACTGCCATCTCTGCGTTGCGGTCTGCCCGACAGGCATCGACATACGCAACGGAACGCAGCTGGAATGCGTCAACTGCACTTCGTGCATCGACGCATGCGATTCCATAATGGACAGGATAAACAAGCCGAAAGGGCTTATAAGATACGCGTCCATGAAAGGAATCATAGACAAGGTGAAATTTAAATTCACGCCGCGGATCATATTGTATACTTCGCTGCTGCTTATACTGCTTACCATTCTGACGGGTCTGCTCCTTTCCAGAAGCGATATAAAGGCGAATATTCTCAGATCGCCGGGTAAAGTATATTCTGAAATGCCCGACAACAGGATAAGCAACCTTTATCACGTCGTGCTGGTTAATAATACTTTTAAGGATGTGCCCGTCGAGGTAAAGACAAACACACCGGGCGCGCAGATCCTGCTTATAGGAAAGGATATAGTAATTCCTTCTCTTAGTGTGCACGAAGCGGAATTCATGGTTGTGATGGATAAGGATAAGATAAATACAACCGTGCTGCAGCTGAACATACAGGTATTCGCAAACGGAAAACTGTTTTATGAAACAAAGACGACCTTCATAGGTCCGCAGAAGAAATAATTTTAATATTTTTGCCACGGTCCCCGTTAAGATTATGCGGGGATGACAAAAGAGATTCACAGATTTAAAAAGATTAAGAGATATGGAGATAAAATCTGTGAAAATCCGTGTGAATCCGTGGCAGAAAAATAAATAAAAATAGATTTTGTTCTGCCACAGATTAACACAGATTAAAAAGGATTAAGAGATAAGGAAATAAAACCCGTAAAATCCGTAAAATCCGTGTGAATCCGTAGCGGAAGAAAGAATTAAAGAATGAACTGGGGATATAAAATACTAACGGCGTTTATCGTGTTCTGCCTGGCTGTGATAGGCGCGGTCATTTTCTTCATGAATCAGAAAGTGGACGTGGTTACAGACAACTATTACGAAAAGGAATTGAAGTATCAGGACCAGATTAACCGCGTTAACAGAACAAGAGCGCTGAAAGATTCTCTTGCTATAACAAATACCGGCAAGGAACTGAAGATAACGTATCCGAATGTCCCCGATAAATCAACTTCGAAAGATTTCATTCTTCTTTACAGGCCGTCCGACGACAAGAAAGACGTTAAGATCCCGGTCTCTGCCGATTCTCTGAAATCACAGGTAGTAAGCATAGAAAGGCTCGATAAAGGTTACTGGAAACTTCAGATTAACTGGACGTCGTCAGGCAGCGAATACTACCACGAAGCCGCGTTCCTTGTGAAGTAATTATTCAGTTATCTCAATGCTGTGCGTAAGCTCGATCGCCTGTTTGTAAACCGCCGCGACCCCGCAGTACTTATCCTGCGAAAGTTTTACCGCGTACTCGACCTTATCGTATGGAATATTCTTTCCCTTTAGTTTGTATGTCAGGTGTATCTTCGTGTATCTCTTCGGATGCTCATCCGCAAGTTCGCCTTCGGCTTCGACTTTAAAATCTTCGTATTCGATTTTCATCTTACCGAGCATCGAGACCACGTCCATTCCCGTGCATCCGACGAGAGATGCCAGCATCAGAGGTTTGGGAGGAGGACCTTCGCCGTTTCCGCCGACTTCCTTGTGCGCGTCGACTCTTACTGTGTATCCAAGTACGTC
>CAIKZJ010000245.1 GCA_903831845.1 uncultured Ignavibacteriota bacterium | reverse complement strand
TCGACTATTCCGACTATCGTTCCGGCAAGGTCGAAATCGCCGTCGCCGTAAACACCGGGCATCTCCGCCGTTTCTCCTCCGATAAGCGACATGCTGTTGTTCCTGCAGCCTCTTACAAGGCCTTTCACGATGCTTACGGAGTTCTCTACGTTAAGCTTACCCGTTGCATAGTAATCAAGAAAGAAGAGAGGAACGGCGCCGCAAACCGCTATGTCGTTCACGCAGTGGTTTATCAGATCTTCACCGACAGTGTCGTATTTACCCAGCATGGAAGCTATCTTAACTTTCGTTCCGACTCCGTCAGTGCTCGATACGAAAACCGGGTTCTTGATATTTTTGAAATTCAGCGCGTAAAACGCGCCGAAATTTCCGATGCCGGACAGAACATTTTTAGAAAAAGTAGTTTTAACCAAAGGTTTAATTCTGTCTAAAAATGCATCAGCTTTTTGAATATTTACGCCAGAGGATTTATATGAAGTCATGCTCAAAAATACTCTAAAAAGCCCCATTTTTCAATTCATTTTGCAGTAAAAATACTGCGTTTAAACGGTTTAAAGCATATTTATTTTATATGGCGTTCTTGGTTCCGATTTCCGCGATGTTTTTTAATAATAAAAATGCAGACAGTAATAGGAATAAATAACTCTGCGCGTCAAACGACTAAAATGTTTTACGGATTTTCATTGGAGATTGAAGATTGGAGATTGAAGATTAGAAATAAGGGACTGCTAAACTTTATCCAGAACAAGAACGAACTCCGCTTTCGGTTTTTCTTTTCCGAAATGCTGAAGTATCTGATCCG
Source organism: uncultured Ignavibacteriota bacterium (assembly GCA_903831845.1). Lineage (GTDB taxonomy): Bacteria > Bacteroidota > Ignavibacteria > Tepidaquicellales > Tepidaquicellaceae > CAIKZJ01. The sequence goes on along the minus strand of CAIKZJ010000245.1, from coordinate 16,087 downwards.
CAGTCTGCCTTGAAGTGCCGCGGAAATATTTTTCGTTTTCTGTAGAAAGATTTATCGCGACGAAAATATTTCTGTCCGGTATTTTAGCGTCTATATCGTTTATGAGCGTGATCATTCTGTACGGCGTGTCCATAAGAATGACAGGATGGTTAAGGCCTGAAAGAGAGTCCAGTTCGCGCGAGCGGATTTCCCGTTTCGGCGACAGGAATCCGTAAAAGTAAAAACGGCTAATATCGAAACCTGAAACGACGATTGCCGAGATAACCGAATTTGCTCCGTGAACGAATTCAACCGGAACTTTATAATCGATGCACAGACGCAATAATTTCAGCCCCGGGTCAGCGAATACTGGCGTCCCGCAGTCAGAAACAAGCGCGATAGTCTTTCCTGCAATAAAATCATTTATGTATTCCGGAGCAGCTTCCGATTCATTATGCTCGTCGAGAATTTTCATTTCTTTCTTTATGCCGAAAAACCGCAGAAGCCTCGATGTTATCTTCGTGTCCTCGCATAGTATGTAATCGGCGCTCTCAAGAGCCTTTAAAGCTCTTATCGTCATGTCGGAGTAATCGCCGATAGGAGTTGAAACAAGGAAAAGCCTGCCCGGCGTAACATCGGACAGTAAACCGGTTTCCTGCTGATTTAAAAACTTATCAGCATCCTGAAGGATTTCAAAATGCTCTTCGCGGCGTCTGTGTTTATTTCCCCGTGCTGCCATAACCTCCGCTTCCTCTGCTGGTTTCGGATATATCGTCTGAAAATTTTAACACGGCTTTCTCATACTTCGCAATTACAAGCTGCGCAATTCTGTCGCCGTAGTTTACTTCGAATGTCTCATCACCGTGATTTACAAGAAGTACTTTTACTTCACCGCGGTAATCAGAATCGATCGTGCCCGGAGAATTTAAAACGGTAATGCCGTGTTTTAAAGCCAGTCCGCTTCTCGGTCTTACCTGCCCTTCGTATCCTTTGGGTATTTCTATAAGCAGATTGGTAGGGATGAGCTTCTTTTCGCCGGGTTTAATATGTACGGTCTCTTTCGAAGCCGATGATAAATCCATTCCTGCGGCGCCGTCGGTGGCGTAAGAGGGGATCACACAGTCAGCTTCGTGGTTGTATTTCCTGAATTTTATTTCCATATATAAAAAAAGGCTGCCTTTATCTCGTAAAAGCAGCCGTATGTTTAAACAATTATCAATGATTCATCGCACTTCCGAGCATTCCGAGTGCTAACAAAATTACAACTACGATCAAAGCAAGTATGCCGAGTATGACCTGTATGATACCGAGCCACATGCCGATCTGCGCCATCGTCTTGCCGGCGGGATCCGACTGCCCTGCATTAATCGCGTTTACTTCTTTTTTACCTATTATCCAAGCCGGAATAGCCGCGAAAATACCGCAGGCAACCCATGACAATATTCCGAGAATCAACGCCCAGATGGCGCTGCTGCTTGCTTTTCCGGATGATACCGGGCTACCGCCCATAGGGGGAGGAGGTGGAGGCGGAGGAGGAGGCGCAAAACCTGTTCCGCTGTCCTGAAAGTGTAAGTTATTGTTCATAGCATTAGATTAAGTTTATAGGTAGTCAAATATAAAATATTTATTGTAGTTATTCAAGTTTGATAAATATCAGATAGTTAAAACTTACAGACAATACCTTTTATTTGAATATTCGGGGGAAGACAATCTCAGTGCTTTTCCTCATTACATCAATAATGGATTGCTCGTCCGTGTTCTTAATCTTTGCTATCTTCCTGATAGTATCAACCACATAAGCAGGCTGGTTTTTCTTGCCCCGGTGCGGCATAGGAGCGAGGAAAGGGGAGTCTGTTTCAGAAAGCATTTTTTCAACAGGAGTGTTCTCTACAAGAACCGCTGAATCCGATTTCTTGTATGTTATATTGCCGCAATATGATACATAGAAATTATCCACCTCGAGAACTCTGTTAAGCTCATCCGTATTTCCTGAAAAACAGTGAAACTGCGCTTTGATTTTGTCTTTGTACTCAAGCGTCATGTCTATCGCGTCCGAAACGGAATCCCTTGTGTGTATTATCACGGGAAGACTGTAAGACGAGGCAAGTTCCAGATGATTCCTGAAAAAAGCCTTTTGTTTGTCGTTGTAAGTCTTGTCCCAGTAATAGTCAAGACCGGTTTCCCCGATGCCTGCAACCTTATTTTCTTTCAGCAGCGGTTCGAGCCTGTAGAATTCCTTTTCGTCAAGCTCCTTTATATCGCCCGGATGCAGCCCAAGCGCGGCATAAAGCATGTCGTGCTCCGATACAAGTTTAAGTACTGTATCGCATGATCTGAAATCGACGGCCGGGATGATTATTTTTCCGACGCCCGCCTTTTGAGCATTGTCAAGCACTTCGCCGATGTTGTCGAGCAGTTCAGGGAAGTAAAAATGAGCGTGAGTGTCAATAATCATTTATCAGGTTCTTTAAGTATTCGGAAAATCTCCTGTATGCCTTCGCACCTGCGTCGACGACTTCGTCGTGAGTTACCTTGACAGAAAAACCTGAATAAAGCTTATTCGTTATGCATGAAATTCCGAGGGTCTTGATGCCGAGCTCGTTCGCCCTTAGAATATCGGGTATTGTAGACATTCCCACAGCATCGGCTTTGACCCTTTTAAGGAAATTTATTTCAGACTGCGTTTCGTAAACAGGACCGGATGAAGCGTAATAACACCCTTCATAAACTTTTATCCCGTTTCGTATTGCGCAGTCCTTGGCCCAGCGAATTGTACCGTCACTGCTGCACTGAACGGGCTTTTCTATAAGACGCTTCTGGAAGAAATTTATATGGCTCTTGATAAGCATGAGGTCGGAAACCTGATAAAGAGGATTCAGTCCTCCGGCCGCGTTCGTTATAATCAGAAATTCGATGTTGAGGTCTTTCGCCAGATTAATGTTCCTGTATACTTTATCCTTTGAATATGTCTCGTAAAAATGATTTCTGCCCGTGAACAAAAAAACCGTTTTTCCGCAGATTCTGCCCTCGAGAACCGATTTCTTGTGAATACCGCCGAGTTCAGAATAAATAATTTCCGGATTCTCGAGCTGTTTTGTAAAATGCGAGAGTCCGGAACCCAGTATTATACCAATTTTAGACATTATTCATAAAATAACGAAATTGGCGTAAATATTTAAGCCATTATACTGAAATACGGAATTATTGCTATTCAAAAGTATTATTTGAATACAAATTGAAGTTGAGATTTAATATATTTGTTTAAATTAGATATTACAATAATTGTATTTATATGGGAACAGAATATCTAATAGAGAAATCTAAAGAGTATTTTGAAACGGGGTACCGTCTGCATTCTGAAGGGAATTATGACGAAGCGATATTATTTTTTGAAAAATCGCTCGAAACTTTCCCGACTGCTGAAGCTTTTACTTTTAAAGGGTGGAGCCTTAGCATGAAAGGCGAATTCGAAAAAGCGATCGAAGAATGCAAAAGAGCTATCGATATCGACCCGGATTACGGAAATCCATACAACGATATCGGCGCTTACCTTATAAGCCTCGGTCAGTATGAAGAGGCTGCGGCGTGGCTGGAACTGGCGCTTAAAGCGCCGAAGTATTCAAACAGGGAATTCGCGTATTACAACCTCGGAGTCGTTTATGAAAAACTGGGACTCTGGTTCGAAGCCCTGGCTGAATACAAAAAAGCCGCGAATGAAAACCCGGTTTATGCTGCGGCGGCCAAAAGCCTCGCGGATCTGCAATCGAAAATGAATTAATTTCTTAAATAAAAGAATTAAAATGAAAAAAGTAATTCTGTCATTAGTAGCGCTGTTTTTCCTCGCAGGCGCCTTACAATCCCAGACATTTCAGTTTTACAGAGTGTCGCCGAGAATAGTTCACGGCGATACTTCTATGATCAACGCAACTGTTACAGTAGGTCATTTCAAGAATCTTACATCGAGCAATCAGAATTTCAAGTTTATAAGAGTTCTGAACCAGCTGCCCGGCCCATCATGGTCAAGCAGCATTTGCGTTCAGTTCTGCTATGATTCAAGCCAGGACACAATTCCGCCCAGAGGCGCTCCTCCTATCACGGAACCGCCCAATGTGCTCGACAGCATGACTATCGACGTTATTGGCCATACACCGGGCATGGCGACAATTATCATTAAGGCATTCCTCGAATCGAATCCGAGCAATTTCATTACCGATACTTTCAGAGTTCAGCTCGGAACAGTCGGCATAAAACAGATATCAAGTATAGTTGACGGATATAAACTCGAACAGAATTATCCGAACCCGTTCAATCCGGTGACAAAGATAAATTTTGCCGTTCCGAGAACTACAAGAGTGTCGCTTAAAGTTTATGATATTCTCGGAAACGAAGTGGCAGACCTGATACCCGATAAGATAGCTCCCGCAGGCGCGTACGCGGTCGATTTTGACTCGGGCGCGTTTAATCTTTCATCCGGAGTTTATTATTACACGCTTAGAACTGGCGACTTCGTCTCAACGAAGAAAATGATTCTGGTAAAATAGTTTTTTTCTGAAAATAATCGTTCTCTGATCCGTCAGGGAACGATTATTTTATATGTGGAATTATCATTGATAACAACAAGGAGATAAATGGATTACATAAAGTACAAGGATTTAACGCTTCTGGACAAGACGTACCTTCCGCAGATCGCGAAAGGCCTTGCTCTGACTTTGAGCCAGGTTTTCAAACCCAAATTCACAAGACAGTATCCTGAAGAAAAATGGGAAACGCCCGAAAGCTTCAGGGGGCGTCCCGTTCTTGTGCAGGAAGATAACGGAACTGAAAGATGCGTTGCGTGCGGACTTTGCTCGCGCGTTTGCCCGGCTCTCGCTATCGAAGTTCAGGCTAACGAAACGGAACTTGAAAAAGAACGGTATCCGGAGAAATTCGAGATTAACATGGTGCGCTGCATATTCTGCGGCTTCTGCGAAGAAGTCTGCCCGGAAGAAGCGATAGTTATGAGCAATGAATATGAGCTTGTTTTTAAATCCCAGGAAGAAGCCATTTTCGGAAAGGATAAACTGCTGATACCGCGCAAAAATCTCGAAGGCAGGCTTAAGTTCTTAAGGGAAAGAAGATAATTCTTCATTTTGAAATCCATACTTTCTGACATAATAATTATAAGCGCCCTGATCATCCTTAACGCCCTTTTCGTGGCGGTTGAATTCGCCATCGTTAAAGTGAGGATATCGGAAATTGAAACTGATGAAGATGTAAAGGATACACTTAAGAGAAAAACTCTCCGCATCGTAAAAGATAATCTCGATAAATACGTGTCTGCCGCTCAGCTCGGCATAACGCTTATAAACGTTCTGCTCGGATGGATAGGAGAACAGTCCCTTTCGAAGTTTTTTCTTCCTTTAGTGAACATGACCGGACTCGCGCCGAATATTAATTCAACCCTTGCATCGATTTGCGGCGTTCTTGTTATCACTTTCGTCACAGTTGTGTTCAGCGAACAGGCGCCGAAAATGATTGCTATACAGTACCCGATGCAGACATCGTCATGGCTTTCTCCGCCGCTAAGACTGTTTTATAAGATTTTCAAACCTTTCATCCTTCTCCTGAATCATACCGCCAACGGGGTTATTAAAATCCTCGGGCTCAAGACAATTGCCAAGGAAGAACTTATTCACTCGGAAGAAGAAATCAGATACCTTATTTCCGAAGGAAGAAAAACGGGTATTATTGATTCGACAGAGCATCAGCTGATAGAAAAAATATTCGATTTCAACGATAAGCTCGCCAGGGATATCATGATCCCAAGAAACAGCATTTTCGCGATTAACATCAATCAGGACAGGGATACTATCATAAGAAAAGTTATCGACGAGGGGTTCTCCAGGATTCCTGTTTACAAGGATATAATAGACAATATTATAGGAATTATATACTCCAAGGACCTGATAAGCGCGGCGGAACACCGGGAACTGATAGTTCTCTCCGATATTCTGCGTCCTGCTTTCTTCGTCCCCGAAACAAAGCAAATAGGGGAGATACTTAAAGAATACCAGAAAAAAAGAATTCACCTCGGTGTCGTCGTGAACGAACACGGCAGCGTCGAAGGCATCGTCACGCTCGAGGATATTATCGAGGAGATAGTCGGAGAGATCGAGGACGAATACGACATCGAAACAAGAACCGTGCAGAAAGATAAACTCGGTATTTTCCTTGTTAATCCGCAGATATCCATTCAGGAATTTAATCAGAAATTCAGCACAGACCTTCCGATAGATAACGATGACTATCATACGTTGAGCGGATTCCTTCAGACTGTTACCGGCCACGTACCGGATATATACGAAAGGATAGATTATAAAGGACTGATTTTTACTGTAACGAAAAAATCAGGCAATAAACTGCTTCAGATAAAAGTACAAAGACTATAATAAAAATATTTTGATAGAATTAATTCTAAAAAAGGTTTTCACGTTTTTCAAGGATATTGAAAATTATTTCAGGCTCCTTAAAGGCTCACTTGTATTTCTCCCGCGTGTTTTCAGAGACAGAAAACTGATACTCGACCAGATGGTTCATATAGGAGTCAACTCGCTTGTCCTTGTATCCATTATCGGCCTCTTTACGGGCGCTGTCTCGGCCTGGCAGGTTGCTTACCAGATGAGAGGACTCGTGCCGTTGAGTATTATGGGTTCTGCAACTCCGAAAGCTATCATTATCGAGCTGGGTCCCGTGCTCGCCGCTATAGTTCTTGCCGGCAGGGTAGGAGCGTCAATAAGCGCGGAAATTGGAACCATGAAGGTAACCGAGCAGATAGACGCCCTCGAAGCTATGGCTATTAATCCGCTCCGGTACCTTGCTATGCCAAGGATAGTAGCTACGACTATTATGCTTCCGGTGCTTGTAATATACGCCAGCGCAGTCGCTATTCTCGGATGCTATCTGGTTTCGGTCATTTTCCTCGACATTTCGGGAGGCGCATTCATAAACGGTTTCAGAAAAACGTTTCAGATAAAAGACGTAAACGCGGCGTTCGTTAAAGCGCTGTTCTTCGGATTCACGATATCGTCTATCGGTTGTTTCGTCGGGTTCGATACCTCTGGAGGCGCGGAAGGCGTGGGCAAGTCTACTATTAAATCATTCGTCATTTGCGCGGCGATGATTTTAATACTTGATGCCGCATTATGGAATTTTCTTATTGGATAATTGTTTGTAAATTACAGTATTGGGCAATTGGCACAGCTGGTTAGCGCGCATCCTTCACACGGATGAGGTCACTGGTTCGAATCCAGTATTGCCCACTTTTTTTTATTCGTGGATTTATTGTTAAAAAATATTTCCATCCTTTCTCCGAAAGATAACCTGAAAGGTGTTTTCGACATCATTATATCCGGAGGCATTATTCAGAAAATCGGAGCAGCGGATGAATCGGAATTGAAAAACGGAGTAACGGCAGTCGACTGCTCCGGCAAGACTCTTATGCCCGGATTCTTCGACCTGCATGTGCATTTCAGGGACCCCGGTCAAACGGAAAAAGAGGACATTGCTTCAGGCTGTGAATCCGCTGCGAACGGAGGATTCACAGGCGTTCTTTGCATGCCTAATACAAAACCGCCTGTTGATACTCCAGAAACCGTCGGGTATATAAAGCAAAAAGCTGCGGGCAATCTTGTCGACGTGTTAGTTTCAGCATGCGCCTCAAAAGAAAGAAAAGACTCGGAAACCGCAGACCTTCAGGCATTGCTTGATGCGGGAGCGGTTGCGTTTACGGATGACGGCAGCCCTGTCATGAATCGGAATGTCCTGAAAGACGTTCTTGCTTTCTCCGCCGTTAATCAGATTCCTTTTATGCAGCACGCTGAAGATTTGAGGATCAGCGGCAAAGGTTCTGTCAATAAACGCGTCTCGGAAAAACTTAAAGTTGAGGGTATTCCCGAAGAGAGCGAAACCGAACTCGTTAAAAGCGACATTGATCTCGCTTTCAGTATAGAATATTCCAGATATCATGTCCAGCATATTTCGTGCGGTGAGACCGTGGATATACTCCGTAAAGCGCAGGAGACGAACAGAAATATTACAGGTGAAGCATGCCCTCATCATTTTATTCTTACTGATGAAAATGTTCTGATAAACGGTGCCAACGCGAAGATGAACCCTCCCTTAAGAAAAGAATCCGACGTGAAAAAGATTCTTGAAGGAATACGTGACAATACGATTTCAGTCCTGTGTACCGACCATGCTCCGCATACTGCGGAAGAAAAGGGCAGGGGAATTGAACAGGCTCCTTTCGGTATAGTCGGGCTGGAGTCCTGTATAGGTCTGTCTTATACTTATCTTGTCGATAAGGGTATAATATCAGTTGAACAATGGATAGAAAAACTGTCTGATAATCCCAGACAATTGCTGAATCTTCCGCGGGTTAAGATAACGGAAGGCGAGAAGGCAAATTTCACGATTGTTGATATGGATGCGGAATGGAACGTAAACCCCGAAAAATTTAAAACAAAATGCAGAAATACACCATTCGGAGGCTTCGAAGTGAAATGCAAGCCTTTCGCTGTGGTAAATAATGACCAAATTTATTATTCTGACCTTTAAATTGGGAAAAAAGATTAAAATATCAGGTAAAAGCGACTATTTCGAAGTCAATAATGTTTTTTGCATCGGTAAAAACTATTTTGACCATATAAAGGAGTTTGGTTCAACTGAAAAGCCGGAAAATCCTGTCGTTTTCCTGAAACCGAATTCGGCACTGATTCAATCGGGTGAAAAAATCATAATTCCGGAATATCAGGGCAGAAAAATATCGGAATCACTGCACTATGAAACTGAAATGGTTGTCGCAATTTCAAAAGACGGCAGTTTCATCCCTGAAGATAATGCTTCGGAATATATATTCGGTTATGCGGTTGGTCTGGACATGACACTGCGCGATGTTCAGGGCGAAGCCAAGAAGAAAGGACTTCCATGGAGTACGGCAAAAGGATTCTATTCATCAGCCCCTGTAAGCGATATTATGACTGCCAATGACGGTTTTAATCCTATGAATACTAATCTTGAACTAAAAATTAATGGTTCTAGAAAACAGTTTGGCAATACAGGTGTAATGATATTTAATATATATAAGTTAATATCATATATCTCAACAATTTTCCACTTGCAAAAGGGGGATTTGATTTTCACTGGTACTCCGGAGGGAGTGGGTGAGGTCAGAAAAAGCGATAGCCTTGAAGCGGTGCTTGGCGATGGTTTGTTAAAACTTAATGTTGAAGTAGATGGGTAAAGTCATTAGCATATGTATCTCAAAAGGCGGAGTCGGAAAGACCACGACAGCGGTCAATCTTGCTGCGTCTCTTTCGTTGTCCGAAAAGAAGACTCTGCTCGTTGACGTTGACCCTTACGGCTCGTCTGCAGTTGCAATGGGGTTCACTCCCGACAGGATTAAAGGCGGAATTTCTGATATTTTCAACTTTTCTAAATCGGTGGAATATACAATCCATAACACTGAAATACCGTACCTTGACTTTATTCCGGCAAATATAAACTCCATACAGAATGACGAGAAATTCGCTAAAATGACGGAAAATCGTGTCGTTCTGAAGAACGCGCTAAAGGACGTCAGGAATAAGTACGATTTCGTTATACTGGATTGCCCGCCGACTTTGAGAGGGATAACTCTGAATGCGCTGACAGCATCGGATTCAGTTCTGATTCCGGTTAAATCCGGACATTTTTCGCTCGAAGCCGTCGATAAACTTTTCGATTATATTTCCTGGGTGAGAGAAGTATCAAATCCTTACCTGGATATTGAAGGCATTCTACTCACGATGTATGAGCAGAATTCAAAAGTAACGGAAATATCAGAGAGGGAATTAAGGCTTAAATACGAGGGATATTTGCTTAATACCACTATACCTATAACAAATCTGCTCAATGAAGCGACCTTCTACGGTAAACCGCTTTGTCTTTACAGGATAAACTCTGAAGGAGCGCTTGCATACATGGATCTGGCATACGAAATAATAAATAAAAATAAAGTTACAGCAAACAATCAAGCATGATGAAAGAATTTCCGGCGAAATACGAACCCGTCAACACAGAAGAGAAATGGCGGCAAATTTGGGAAAACGATGGTATATACAAATCATCAGTAAATACAGAAAAACCTAAATATTCTGTTGTAATTCCACCTCCTAACGTAACAGGAATGCTCCACATAGGGCATATTCTCAATAATACCATTCAGGATATTTATTGCAGATGGAAAAGAATGTCAGGATTCGAAGTCTGCTGGGTGCCGGGAATGGACCATGCAGGCATAGCGACACAGATAAAAGTCGAACAGGAACTGAAAAAGAACAAAAATAAGTCGAAATATGACCTCGGACGCGAAGAATTTGTAAAACTCATTTGGGACTGGAAAGAAAAATACGGCGGGATCATACTCAAGCAGCTCCGTAAACTCGGTGTTTCAGTCGACTGGTCACGCGAAAGATTCACGCTTGATAAAGGACTCTCAAAAGCCGTTCGTGAGGTTTTCGTTGACCTTTATAAGAAAGGATATATCTACAAAGGAAAGCGTATAATCAACTGGGACAATATCACACAAACCGCTTTAAGTGATGATGAGATAAGTTATATAGAAAAAAGGGATAAACTGTATTATGTGAAGTATCCTATAGCAGGAACTAACGACGCTCTGATTATTGCTACAACTCGCCCTGAAACCATGCTCGGAGATACTGCGGTAGCGGTAAACCCTGCAGATAAAAGGTATGCACACCTAACCGGCAAGAATGTAATTCTTCCGGTTGTGAACAAGGAAATCCCGATAGTGTTCGATTCCTATGTCGATATGTCATTCGGTACGGGTGCGCTTAAAATAACTCCCGCCCACGATATGAATGACTTTGAGGTCGGACAGAGGCACAATCTTGAGGCAATAAATATCCTAACAAAGGACGGGAAAATCAACGAAAACGGTCTGGAATTCAAAGGGCAGACGATCAATGAAGCCCGTAAAAAAGTACTTAGAAAGCTCAAAGAAGACGGATATTTAGTCAAAGAAGAAGATTATACTCATAACGTTGCCGTTTCTGAACGTTCAGGAGCCGTCATAGAGCCGTTTTTATCGGACCAATGGTTTGTTTCAATGAAAAAGCTCTCTGAACCGGCTATTCAGGTCGTAAAAGACGGAAAAGTCAAATTCCACCCGGATAAATGGACTAAAACATATTTCCACTGGATGGATAACGTCAGAGACTGGTGTATTTCACGCCAGTTATGGTGGGGGCATCAGATTCCTATCTGGTATCACAACGAAACAGGTGAAATTTACTGCGAAACGGAAGCTCCGAAGGACATAGAAAACTGGACTCAGGACCCTGATGTACTTGACACCTGGTTTTCTTCCTGGCTATGGCCTTTCAGCGTTTTCGGATGGGAAAACAGCGAAAAGGATAAAGAGAATAAGGACCTGCAATATTATTATCCGACGGATTTTCTGTCAACGGCGCCGGAGATCATTTTCCTATGGGTGGCAAGGATGATAATATCCGGTCTTGAGTACATGAAAGACATTCCTTTCAAGGATGTTTATTTCCACTCTACTGTCCGCGACGGCAAAGGCAGGAAGATGTCAAAATCTCTGGGTAATTCACCCGATCCGCTTATCCTGATGGACCAGTACGGCACGGATGCTCTAAGATTCACTATTGTGTATCTTGCGCCTCTCGGAAGCGACGTTTTATTCGACGAAAAGAATACGGAAATAGGCAGGAATTTCATTACAAAACTATGGAACGCGGGCCGTTTCCTGAAGATGAACTATGACAAGATTACTGCCGGCGATGAATATGGCAGCGACGAACCGGAATATAACTTTGTGGAAAAGTGGATTGACAGCAGATACAACGATACAATACGCGATATTGAGTTTTATCTTAACGCTTACAGGCTGAATGATTATACGAAATCCATTTACAGTTTCGTATGGAGCGATTTCTGCGACTGGTACATAGAACTTACGAAAGTCAAACTTCAGAAGTACCCGAACTCGGCAAAGAAGACGATTATGCGGGCAATGGAAATCTATGACAACGTTTTGAGATTACTGCATCCTGTTATACCTTACGTTACCGAAGAAATATGGCACATTCTCGACGATAGCAGGGAAGGGAAGACTATTGCGAAGATTGATTTCCCGACACTTGATGAATCGAAGTATGACGAGAATTCCGAAAAACTGTTCGATATGTTCAAGGACCTCGTCACAACCAGCAGGAACGAGCGCGCTAAATACGTTGGCATCAACGAATACGAATTTGATATTCACGTAAAACCTTTGAACACAACTTCATCCGAAACGGTGGATTCGCTGACAGAATCGCTTCACATGCTGATAAACAACAAAGGCGGCATCGTTGTCGAGCATTCGGACGAGTTTGCGGGGACAAGCGGAGATTACTTCGCTGTAAGATTCGATTTTAAAGGCAAATCGCCGAAACTCAAAGACGACAACGGCGGCGGCAAAATGGAGAAAGAACTTGAGAGTCTCAAATCTTATATTACCGGCCTGGAAAAGAAACTCGGCAACAAGAATTTCCTTGAGAAAGCCGCTGCGGACGTGATTGAAAAAGAAAAGCAGAAACTGAAAGACGCGCAGGAGAAATTTGAAAAGATGTCAAAGATGGTGTAAGAATTATGTCATTTTCTCGTTACGAAGCCCCAGCTTCGTAACGCTAAGTTTTCAATATCGAAATAAAAAAGCCGGAACATCGTTCCGGCTTTTTGTTTATTCCCGCTTACGCGGGAACGGCAAAATATGAGTATTTATTTTTTCTTCTTCATGAGCATGTTCGAGATGATATCATAAAGATCCGGTTTTCCGATTTCCTGCAGGTTATATACGACTCTTGCCGCAGGTTTTTTAATCTTAACGAGTCTTCTGAGATCTATCGGGGTTCCTATTATTACCGCGTCGCAGGGGACTCTGTTGATCGTAGTTTCAAGATCCCTGACCTGCTGCGGGCCGTAACCCATCGCCGGAAGAAGCGTTCCGATGTTCGGATATTTTTTGTATGTTTCTTCGATTGACTTGACCGCGTATTTCCTCGGGTCAACGATTTCTTTTGCTCCGAATTTCTGAGCCGCGATAACGCCCGCTCCGAACTTCATTTCGCCGTGCGTGAGTGTAGGACCGTCTTCAACTACAAGAACTCTCTTGCCCTTGATGAATTTCATATCTTCGGGATTTTCGAGAGAGATCGGTGAAGCGGCTTCGATTATTGTCGCCTTGCTGTTGCACTTGCGGATATTGTCTCTTACTATCTGAATGTTTTCAGGCGCGGCCGAATCGATCTTGTTGATGACCACAACGTCAGCAAGAACGAGGTTCGTCATGCCGGGATAATAGCTTAATTCATGTCCCGGACGGTGCGGGTCCGTAACAGTAATAACGAGGTCCGATTTGTAGAACGGCATATCGTTGTTGCCGCCGTCCCAGATGACCACATCTGCTTCTTTTTCCGCCTGGCGGAGTATCGCTTCGTAATCAACGCCTGCGTAAATCACGTTGCCTCTCGATACGTGCGGTTCGTATTCTTCCATTTCCTCGATCGTGCATTTGTGTTTCTTGAGGTCCGCGATAGTCGCGAATCTCTGGACTTTCTGCTTTACGAGATCGCCGTAGGGCATCGGATGCCTTACCGCAACTGCCTTTTTGCCGAGTTCCATAAGAATTTCAATGACTCTTCTTGAAGTCTGGCTCTTGCCCGAACCTGTCCTGTTCGCGACTACTGCGATAACAGGCTTCGATGACTTCACCATCGTAGGCTCGCCGCCCAGCATTGAAAACGTTGCGCCAGCAGCGTTAACTTCGGCTGCTTTCGACATTACATATTCGAACTTGCAGTCTGAATATGAAAATACAACTTCATCAACTTTGTATTTCTTAATTAAACCAATAAGTTCACTCTCCGGAAAGATAGGAATTCCTTTTGGATATAATTTACCGCAAAGAGCTGCGGGATATTTTCTATCATCTATGTAGGGGATTTGTGTCGCCGTAAACGCAACAACATCATATCTCGGATTATCACGATAGACTACGTTAAAATTGTGAAAATCTCTGCCTGCGGCACCCATGATTAGAACTTTAATTTTGTCCATAAAAAAAATTGGTTTTTGTAAATTTTTGTTTTTAGATTACTGGAGATGAATTCGGAAATATACAAATTTTAATATTAATTTTTTAGTCTAATTCACGTATCTTATGTGTCTGTTTTTTATAAAAAAAGAATAAAATGACCGAAAATAAGCTGAAAAAGGAATTATTTAAACACTCTGCTGAAGTCCGTGTCCGTACTTGGGAAGTCGACTGGCAGGGTGTAGTTCACAACTCAAATTATCTGCGTTACATGGAAATCGGCCGGCTGGAATACAGGCGCTCTTACGGATACGACCTGAGCCCGGACGGCACGTTCAACGACGGCCTGAAGGTTTTTGTCGTTCATAATTCCGTCGACTACCGCTCTGTAGCCGTGCTGGACGACGTATTGAACGTTTATACGAGGATATCATGGATTAAGAATTCGAGCTTCTGTTTCGAGCATTATATCGAACGCGCGAAGACGAATGAGATACTTGCGACCGGAAAGGGGATTATCGTGAATGTGAACCCGTCGACAAATATTCCTGAAGCTCTGCCGGAGAAATTCGTGAAGGAAGTTACGGATTTCGAGACGGAATGCGAAGTTATCAGATAAAAAAAAGGACAGCACTGCTGTCCTTTATACGTTAATTAAATAAACCTCTTACTTTGCCAGAATCATTTTCTGTACTTCTGTCTTCTCGTTCGTTTTTATCCTGTAGAAATAAATACCGCTCGGAAGATTGCCGCCGTTGAAATCAACTGTATGAGTTCCTGCATTCTGATTTTCGTCGACGAGCGTCTTAACCTCTCTGCCGAGCCTGTCATAAACTGTCAGCTTTACACTCGTGTTTTCCTTCAGTGTGTAACTTATTGTTGTTACCGGATTGAACGGATTGGGATAATTCTTCGCGTCGAAATACGATTCCTTGTCCTTGGTGGGGGATTCGCTGTCCTTCTGCGTCAGGGTTTCCTTGTTCTGAATTTCGGATATCAAAGCAATTCCGGTTTCAAATTTCTTTTCCTTAAAAGCTTTGCCGGTTTCGTATTCGAACTGCAGCGCCATCGCGTCTTCTTCAGTCACCGAGAAATCATCGTCGAATTTCGAGATAAGCTTGAAATTCTCCTGGTCCAGCTTCACCTTGATTTCTTTCCAGCCGCTGAAATTCAGAGACAACGGCTTTGACTGAAGCATGATATCCTTGTCTTCGTTGTATTTTCCGTTGTTGTCTATGTCGTAAAGGAGCTCAATCCTGACTGTTGCATCGCTGCTGACTCCCTGAAGCATTACGTTAATGTAATTTCCCGCGGAGAAAAGCATGTCCTGATAGAATGCCGTTTTGCCTACGTATGATGAGGGCTTCACTGCGCTCTTTGTGAATACTTCCACGTAACCGTTTTCCTTGTTATCGGTTTCGTGCGAGTATTTCATTTCCAGGCCGCCCCATATCCATTTGCTGAGATCTTTTTTTGAAAAGTCGTTGTAGATATTTCCCTGTGAAAAAGCTGATCCCGCGAAACATAAAATAATAAAAACAGTCTTTACTATTCTTGTCATCATTTACAATATTTAGTTAATAAATTACTTTATGACGGTCATACGCTTAACGGAAGAAAATCCGTTAATCTGCAGCTTGTAAAGATAAACTCCCGAAGTGAGTTCCGAAGCGTCGAATTCAACTTCGTACCTTCCCGCGGA
This sequence comes from uncultured Ignavibacteriota bacterium, assembly GCA_903831845.1. GTDB lineage: Bacteria > Bacteroidota > Ignavibacteria > Tepidaquicellales > Tepidaquicellaceae > CAIKZJ01. Next base: position 263 of record CAIKZJ010000245.1, on the reverse strand, counting down.
TTGTTTTTCGTTAACAAGCACGCCTACGACCTGTCCAACAAGGTTATAGACCTTCAGAGAAACAACTCCCTCTCTTTCGATCTTATAACTTATTCTTGTGACGGGATTAAATGGGTTTGGAAAATTCTGATAAAGCTTGTAGTCGTCCGACTGCTGCAGGGATGTTTTTCCTGTGTTAATCGGATCGATGTTGAAATGTTTATTATTACCGGCGTAAACTAATGTACCGGACAGAATAAACACTAACAAATATATTTTTATTA
>CAIKZJ010000244.1 GCA_903831845.1 uncultured Ignavibacteriota bacterium | reverse complement strand
TCGCTCAAGGATGTGGGCGTCATCAGATAAAAGCCCGTTCAATAAGGCGTCGGGTTTCTTCGTTAAGACGCAGAAAGAGCTCGCGGAATCATATTTCGCGGATGATTACATCACGGAAAGCGCGCTTACAAGGCTCGACAACGTGAATCTTGTTTAGGTGGCGTTCACGCGTCCGACTGAACGCCTGTACGGGAACGTTCCCGTTAAAATGAAAAAGGGAATCGCGAATAGAATCGCAGGAGTTATATTGCGCTCAACTGTTCTTTCGGAGAATTATAAGGACGATTGTTTGGAATTTGGTATAAAGAAAAAAGCCGGAGAACTGACGGAGAGTAGTGATGAAGGCCTGCCTGTAACCGAATTGAATGAGATTGTTACCGAATTATGGTACAGGAAGACAGTAATAAAGCCGGCGTACAAGAAACTGAAAACAGAACAAAAGCACATAGTTAAAATCAACAGGGGAGTTCTTATACACGAGCTGCTTTCACGGCTTGGTAACGCTTCTGATGTTGAAAGATGCATACAGTCGGCGCATCTTAACGGGATTATATCCTCCCCGGAAACGGATGAATACAAATCGATACTTGAAAATATCGTGAACGATGAAGCCGTAAAAGAATGGTTCGGGGGAGCGGGTGTTGTGATGGCTGAAACAGAGGTGCTGACTAAAGACGGAAAAATACTGCGTCCCGACAGGGTTGTTGTAAACGGCAACGATGCGGTTATTATCGATTATAAGACAGGCAAAGAAAGAAAAGAAGACGAAGAGCAGCTCGGCGAATACGAGTCTGTACTGAAAGAAATGGGATACGGCAATATAAGGAAGTTCCTGCTCTACATAGGCGATTACGATGGCAAAGTAATGAAAGTGAGGGAAGTCTGATGTCTGATTTCATAAAGAATACAGCAAAATACGTTTATGAAAACCATAAGGATTCCCTTAAGAATGTCGCCGTCGTGTTTCCGTCCCGCCGCGCGGGGATTTATTTCCGCCGCGAACTATCAGGTCTGATAGAAAAGCCCGTCTGGTCGCCGCGCGTGTACAGCCTTAACGATTTTGTCGCACGGCACTTTGACCTTGAAACCGCCGATACGCTTACGCTTGTGTTCGAACTTTACACATCGTACACGAAATATCTCGATACTGAATCGTTCGACGAATTCTACCCCTGGGGTGAAATGCTTCTCAAAGACTTTGACGTTATCGATAAATATCTGGTCGACCCGGCGCTTCTCTTCAAGAGCATAAAGGACGAAAAGGAAATTGAACAGGCGTTTCCGATCGAAGTTGCGGAACAGGTCAGGGCTTTCTGGAGCAGTGTAATTAATCTGCAGCAGCAGAACGAGTACAAGGAAAAATTCCTGAATATATGGGAAAACCTCAAAAATATTTACATGCATTTCAGGGAATCGCTGCTGTCGAAAAAAATTGCTTATGAAGGTCTGTCGCTTCGCGCGCTTGCCGAAAATATCAACGCGGTTGAGTTTCCATTTGAAAAAATATACTTCGTAGGATTCAATTCACTTAGTAAATGCGAAAAAGAAATAATTAAATCGCTGAAAGGAAGAAATCTTACTGAAGTTCTATGGGATGCCGATAAATACTTTGTCGACGACGTTAAGCAGGAAGCAGGTTTCTTCATAAGGAAGAACCTTAAAACGCTCGGCGGCGCGGCTACGGAGGAAACATCGCCGCTTGCTGTAGAGTCAAAGAACATTAAAGTAACGGGTTCGCCCTTAAGCGCAGGAATGGTGAAGTCGTTCGGCGCTGAGCTGAAAAAATTTCTTGAAGAGAATCCGGGAGCCGAAAAAAACACCGCTGTCATTCTTCCCGACGAGAATATGCTACTGCCTGTGCTTTATTCTCTTCCCGGAAATGTGGAAGGCATAAACATCACGATGGGACTGCCGTTCCGCTCAACGCCTCTTTATGCTCTCGTGCGTATAATCCGGAAACTTCAGAGCGGAAAGATATTTGAAAAAGGAAAATTCAAATATTATCACGAGGACGTTATACGGCTGTTACTGCATCCGTATATTAAATACCTGTCACCTGAAAAAATATTTCCTTATATAAGGAACATAAAGGAAACAAATCTCGCGTACGCGGAGCCGGTTAGCGGTTTCGTTAATTCGCTTGAAAAAGGACCGCAAAGGGATATTCTTAAACTCGTCTTCAGACCTGTTGTCGAAGTCAAAGACGTAATCGAATACATTTCCACGCTCTGCGACCTGCTTTCATTGAAACTCGAAGAATACGAAGGCGGCGGAGAGAACAAGGTGTTCCAGATGGAGTATCTTTTCTTCCTTACTTCAAATCTCAACAGGGTAAAGGATATAATAGAAGAAAACAAAATTGAGCTTAATCAGACTACTTTCTGGAACCTGCTTGTCCAGCAGCTGAACACTTCCCGAATCGTATTTACAGGCGAGCCGATGAAAGGCCTGCAGGTAATGGGTTTGCTCGAATCGCGAAACATTAAATTCGAAAACGTATTCATACTATCGATGAATGAAGGCGTGATGCCGGCGGGGAATACTTTCAACAGTTACATCCCGTACAATCTCCGCAAAGCGTTCGGACTGCCGACATACGAGGAAAACGATTCCATAAACGCTTACCATATCTATTCTCTTATTTCAAAAGCGAAGAACATATTCCTGTTCTACGATACGCAGGTAGGCACCGACGTTAAGGAAAAGAGCAGGTATATACTACAGATAGAAAATGAGCTTAAGAACATAAATCCTCATTTAGCCTATTCGCACGGGATTGCGACGTATGCGATGAATTCACATGCTGAACACGATATTGAAATACAAAAAGACTGCGGGTTGATAGACTTTATGAAAAAGAACATCGTGAAGCTTTCGCCGAGCGACCTGGCTGCGTACATAAACTGCACGCTTCAGTTCTATTTCAGGAACGTGGTTAAGCTGAAAGGTGAGGAAAAGGTTGAGGAAGTATTAAGCACTGCT
>CAIKZJ010000243.1 GCA_903831845.1 uncultured Ignavibacteriota bacterium | reverse complement strand
GCATCCTCTTCTTTCAGTGTAACCCATACAAGATCTTTCGCGGAACTTTTCTTCAACTCTTTTTTTACTTTCGCGGAAACGTTATTGCTGTTTCCGAGTTCGGTTTTCTCGAAGTGTACTACATCGTAAGCAGTGGTTCCTTTCGGATGTGTGTAATTGCTTTCGTATCTGTATCCCATATCCGCGGGGAAATCAGGCAATTCTTTTATTGTGGCCGCTTTCTTTGTTTGCTTGTTGATATCCTTTTCGAGTTTCGAATAATCGGTTTTCGGCTCCGGAGCAGGTTCATTAGTTGATACATTAGTATCCTCTTCAATAGGCTTATTATCCTGTTTTTCTATATTCTTGCTTGTTTCATTAGGCGTAACATTAGGCTCATCAATACCCAGTACACTAAGAGCATTCTGGAAATTCGTCTCAGCATCCTCGGGATTCTTCTCCACTTTCGGAAGAGGAGGCTCCTCGGGAACGTTCTCAGTTCTTGCCGGAGGAGGTTCGGTTTTTGGCGGAACAGTTTTCTCCCCTTCCGATGGAGGAGTTTCCCCGTTCGAAGGAGGTTCATCCTGTTTCGGCGGTTCCTTCGTTTCCTGCTTAATTTCTCCTTTATTTGTTCTAAAATCCCTTAAATATTGCTCTTTTTCCGTTCGAATTATAAGTTTCGGATTATCGACACTGGCAAGAATGATTTTCCCTTCCGGAGTCTGACGGAGGACCGCGAATTCAAGGCCGGTATCTTTTTGCGTTACAGTGTCCTTGTTTTTGAGGTTCTGCAGTTCGTCCTTCTGTTTGTCCGAAACGTATGTATCATACATGTTTAAAAACCTGTATGCCTTAATGTAATCAGGCTTCATGGGCTTCAAATCCGAAAAACGGGTATTCAGTTCACCCTTCGTCAGGAACTCGCTTATAGGGGCTTTATTGTCGGTTGAATCGACTTTTACGAGGCCGAATTCTTTATTCAGCCGTGTAATCGATTTCTGGATTATCGCGGCATCCTGAGCGGTTATTTCCTTCTTATTCTGAATTTCCGCTAATTTATTGACTGTGAAACTGATCTTGTCATTCGAGGGGTTTTTGTCGATTTCCCGCTTTAAATCCGCGATATCAGAAGGCTCAATTCTGCTTATTTTAACCGTTCTCGTTTCCGGAGCCTTAACAACGCCTTCCCCGCTTTCCGGTCCCATGTATTTGCCTGTGTATCTGTCTTTTGTGTAATTATCTTCAAGTTCTTTCGCGCGAATGAAATCCGATGCTGTTTTTGAAAATCCTTTCGATATTGTATGTACAACGCTTAATCCTACGCCTTTTCCGAATTCCTCTAAAAGATTTACATCCTGATTATTGAGTTTCGCTGATAGATAACTTCCGGCGGAGAAAGATGTTCCTGTAAGAAAGGCATTCACTATCGGCTTAGCGTATTTCATGTATTTCCCGCTCGGGAGCATTGTCCCTAATGCCTCAGTGAGCGCCTCTGATAATCCGAACCCGGTCCCGCTCTGGAAACTCTTTCCAACTTCCTTATCCTTTGTTTCCGGTAAATTCGTAAGTTCAAATGTTAATCCGGTGGAGGTTATCTTTTTCGCTAATTCCTCGCCGGTTGTAACGAGTTTCTGAGTAACAGGGATTTCCCCGGTTTTCCACATCTGAGCAAGATTCTCAGGAGTCTTTATATCGTAAATTTCCGGAGCCATTTGCGAACCCATGCCGCGGCCGCGGATGAACGCGGGGGCCATTCCGAGCAGCTGCGCAACGCCGCCGCCGATTTTTTCAAGTTCGCTTTCCTCTCTTGTCGGGAAAATACTGCTTTCCGTAAGTCCTATACTTTTTCCTATCGCGTTTATCCTGCTTATTTCATTCTTTTCCCGCTCAGGTACGTAATCGATAATACGCTTTCCGTATGGGGTTACAAATGAAGATGTAACTCCTTCAATGAATTTCTGCGTGAGGTTTTCCGTAACCGAAGAATCGATACCGTCATAATGCCCTTTGATTCCTTTGACAATATTATCCAGGTCGTTCTTAGCATCGGCGGAATAACTGACTGTTTCCCCTGACTGCCTTCTCGGAATAAAATAATCCGGCGATTGTCCCGTGCGATCGATAAAACTTTTCAGGTATGAATCCTTGAAATTAAACTGTGGTTCATCCGTTATCAGATTAAACGCTCTCAGAACCGTAGGAGAATATTTACCGAGCGGAATTGCATCCTCGATATCGCGTAATTTCTTTTTGAATCCGTCCCATCCCGAAGGCAAATCTTCTTTTTTCCCGCGGTCGAGCATGTCATTGTATATCAGTGCCATGTCAAGCAGTTTTGCTTTATTCTCAGGAAGGCCGCTCTTAATGGATTCATACTGCTCCTGAAGAGGTTTATCAGTTTGAACGCTGTAACCG
>CAIKZJ010000242.1 GCA_903831845.1 uncultured Ignavibacteriota bacterium | reverse complement strand
GCGGGAATTCTGTCCTGGTTCTCCGTCACGGGAGACAAGAAAACTTACGGCAAACCCAGAATTTTAAAAACCACATCAATAAGTAAAGGATTCTATTATTCTGAGGGCGTTCTGATATCAAACGACAAGGAACTTAATATCTATTCCGCCAGATGCACGCATCTCGGCTGCGGTATTTCAGGCGTGACGGAAGGCCTCGCTGTCTGTCCCTGTCACGGCTCGAAGTTCGACGGGAACGGCATTCCCGTAAGCGGCCCCGCGGCTAAACCGCTTAAAGAGCTAACGTATTCGATTAATGCGGAAAACGGCGAATTAACTGTCTATGAAAACGAACGGACTTAATATTAAACTGCCTTACAGCGATATATCGATCGCGTCGCTTCTCATAGCGGCTGTGTCAGGGATTCTGCTCGCCGTTAATTTCGACGTGTCGGCGCCGTATCTTTCGGTTTCGGGTATCGTCCTGCTAAATCCCGCGGCTAATATCGTCAGGAACATTCACTACTGGTCAGCGCAGCTGTTTCTTGTCACGCTTGTGATGCACATTTACGAACACCTGAAGAAGAACAACGACGCTGATGTGAAAAAAGGCGTGTGGCTGCGGCTTGCGTTCGGTATTCTGGCGGCGTTTTTTGTGATGCTGTCGGGCTTCATACTTAAAGGCGATTCCGACAGTATGCAGGCGCACAGGATACTTACCTCAATTCTTGAATATGTGCCGTTCGCGGGAAAACAAATTGCTTTCTTCGTTCTCGGGAATGAATCGAATTTTCAGGTGCTGTATGTTCAGCACATCGCTACCGCTACGGTGTTTCTTTTCATTATCACTTATGAGCATTCGCGAAAACTCTGGACGAATTATAAGGTAATATCCGTTACGGGCGCCGTCCTGCTTCTTGCAGGACTTTTCCTGAACGCGCCTCTGCACGACGGCATGAACAGGATTATTAAAGGTCCGTGGTACTTTGCGGGACTTCAGGAAATACTCCACTGGAGCGGCAACCCGGGATATGTAATCGCGGCGGCCGTTCTGCTGTTTATTGCTTTTTCAGCTTTACCGTATCTTTACGGGAAAAATAAAGACGGCGAAATAAACTACTTCGAAACGAAACCACGGAGGATGAAGGTATTCTTCCTGTCGGTTTCGGTTTTATACCTTCTTCTCACTGTGTTCGCTTTTTTCTTCCGCGGTGAAAACTGGGAAATGAGTTTGCCGTGGAAGAACGGTAACGTAACGGGAATAAGTTTCAACCACTCATTTTCAAGCGACACGCTTTCCGGCAAACAGGTGAATGCCGTTCTCGGGAGAAACGAAGGCTGCGTTTACTGCCACAATAACGTAAAGGGGCTTTCCGCCTCCCACGATGTTAAATCTTTCGGATGTCAGTCCTGTCACGCGGGAAACCCGTTCACGCTGAATAAAACTGCCGCTCACGAGAATATGTTTGTCATACCCGGAAATCTTTCGAACGCAGGCAGAACCTGCGGCACAGCGAATTGCCACCCTGATATTGCCGCGAGAGTTGAAGGCTCGCTGATGAATACGATGAGCGGAGTCGTGAGCGTCGATAAATACGTGTTCGGAGAATCGAAATCAACTGACGAAAAGTCCGACATTAAAAAAATCGGATTCTCTCCGGCCGAAAAGCATTTAAGAAATCTTTGCGCGTCCTGCCATCTCGGCGCGGAGAAAAAGGAAACGGGCGAAATTAATGAACTCAGCCGCGGCGGCGGATGCCTTGCCTGCCATCTGAATTATTCAGATTCATCGCGCAGGGAAATATCCAATAAGGAAAAAATCATTCACAGGTTTCATCCCGATGTGAACCTCAACATTACAGGAAATCACTGCTTCGGCTGCCACAGCCGCTCCGGCAGGATTGCGACGAACTTCGAAGGATGGTTCGAGACAAACCTGAAACCGCAGGACGTTAAAGGAAAAGACGGCTACAGAACGCTGATGGACGAACGTGTCTTTGAAAAGAAGGAAGCGGATGTGCATTATGATATGGGAATGACGTGCGTCGACTGCCACCTCTCTTCCGAGGTAATGGGCGACGGGAACACATACCTTCACAAGGAAAACGCGGTGAAAATAAACTGCGCGGATTGTCATCCGGCAAATGAGTTCACGTACGCCGGCGGTGACAAGGTTGATATCGAATCGTCGAAGATACTCGCGCTGCGGAAGTATAAATACGCGGCGGATAAATTTATTTACGTAACGTCAGCAGGTAAGGTAATCACGAATACGTTTTATGACAGCGCATCGTCTGTTCCGTCGCTTTTTACAAAGAACGGACAGAAGATTCTTCCTTTGAAAAAATCGCTTCCCGTCTGCACGGAAGGCTCGTCGCATAAACGTCTGTACTGCGGCTCCTGCCATACAAGCAGGGTTTCGCAATGCGTTTCCTGTCATACGGAATATAAGAACAACTCTGAAGGTTTCGACCTTCTTGACGATAAAAGCATCAACTGGGAATGGGTCGAACACGCGGGGGATATTTTCAACGAAGCTCCTGCTCTTGGAATCAGGTTTAAGGTTACCGGGAAAGGCGATACTGTTAATACGGTGGAAACTTTCATTCCCGGAATGATAGTGAACATAACAGGTGCGGGAAATGGAAACATTTTTCAGAGACTATATTCGCCGATAAGACCTCACAACACCGTGAGGGAATCGCGCTCGTGCAAATCCTGTCATAATAATCCCGTCGCTCTCGGTTACGGCAGGGGAAAACTTTTGTTCGAAGTCAGCGGTAATTCGGGCAGATGGACTTTCGTTCCCGAAATGCGTTTAAGCAGCGACGACGGACTTCCTCTCGACGCGTGGATAGGGTTCATGAAAAATGCTGCGGGTATCTTCTCGACAAGAAATAACGCCAGGCCTTTAAATACCGAAGAGCAGAAAAAAATCCTCACAGCAGGCGCATGCCTTACCTGCCACGAAGAAAATTCACGCGTGATGAATGAATCGCTGAAGGATTTTGAATCCGTTAAGAGGCGGATGACACGCGGATGCGCGATGCCCGTGTATTAAGACTTTTCCGCCTGTTCCTTCTTTGCAAATAACCCCTGCACCATGTTGCCGAGTAAACCGCCCATGAGAGCTCCGTACGGAAGCATTGTAAACCAGTTGGAAGTGATAGGGCACGTTCCCGAAGCGCAGCCGACGAATTTCCAGTAAAGAAACCCGCCTGCAATGCCAACCGGTATTCCGATAATAGTGATTATATTTTTCTTTATCTTCCCGTTCATTCTGATTTTAATGAGTTGATGTCGTGACCTCAATCTCCGGGGGATTCAGTAAATGTTTTTTTACGGCGCAGAGATTCGCGACGTTGATCACAGCGTCCCTGTACTTCTCTGGAAAATCCTGGGGCAGTTGTATGTCAAGATTAATCCTGCCTATCAGCCTTGTCTCATGATTAAATTCGACCGACTGCATTAACCTTATGTCTTCCGTGGGAATTCCCCTCTGGTCGCAGAACGACTTTACGTAAATACCGGCGCATGTTCCTATAGACGCCAGAAAAAGATCGAACGGCGCAGGCGCGGAATCGTCGCCGCCGCCCTCAACCGGCTGGTCTGTTCTTATTTCGTGTCCGTGATGCAAAGCTATCACCTGCTTCTTGCCTTCAAAATAGATTTCCATATATTCTTTTTTTGTTTCGTAAAAATAAAAAGAATAGTTGCTAATAGCAAGTAATAAGCGCGGTTATTCACGGTTTTCAACACTGCTTTGTTTGTCATTCCCGCATGTTCTTAGCGGGAATCCATACCGGAAACTGAAAGTGACATTCATGGATACTTTAAGACTTTTGAAAACGAAATCATCCTGCTGTGACCGAGAGTCTCCCCGTTCTTTGGGGGACTCTCGGATACTATTATTTTTATTCGGAAGTTTCTAAATGAATATCAGCAAAATATGCCATAATCGACAAAATTCACGAATTATTCAGAAAAATTTGCCAAAAATGACGAACACTAAAACGAAAACCCCTTCAAAATAAAGAAAAAAAGCGTCTTTCTTTGGTACGGGATTTGATAAATAATAGAAATAAAACATCTACAAATTCAAATTTATAAGGAAACATGAAAAAATTATTAATTCTCGCATTTGTTTTAGTCGCGGTTACGCTGGCTAATGCGCAGGTAGCAAGCAGGCAGTGGGGAAACGACAACGTGCAGACGATCACAGGTACGGTTACCGATAACCAGAGGCCTGCCGGTTCGATTAAAACAAGTGACGGCTCTGAATATGTCATTCACTTCGGTCCTGTCTGGTTCTGGAACCAGAGCAAGTACATGATTTCCCTCGCTGAAGCGACTATAAAGGGAAATGTTAAGACTCTCGACGGCAAAAACCACATTTACCCGTTCACTATAGAACAGAACGGCAATAAGATTGTGCTTGCCGACGACAACGGAGTACCTAAATGGGGCAATGGAACAGGGAACGGTTACGGCCGCGGAAACGGCAAAGGAAACTGCTGGAGGAACGGCAACAACAACAATTGCGGAAAAAATTGCGGCAACTGTCCGAACAACAACAACTGCGGCAACTGCCCTTACGGCAAGAGTAACGGCAACGGCAACGGCAATTGCTGGAGAAATAAATAACTGAAAAGGGTTTCATCGAAGCAAGAGGAAATTGTTGGAAAATAATTAATGAGGAAGTACGGCCAGCAAAGCCGCGGGATTCGTCCCGCGGCTTTATTATTAGTACTTTCTAGTCTGCATTTCTCTTGTCATCCCCGAAACCTCGGAATGTTTTTCTTTCATAAGTTCTTGTTTCTCTTGTCATCCCCGATTGCTCTTGTCGGGGATCAAAACACAAATGTATAGTTACGAAGATGTTCTTCCCATTACTATAGTCTATTCCGGGACCTCGGGGCTCCGGCGCAGTAACGCGCCAAAGAAATATGGTTTAATATTTATTACTGGTTCCCAAAGTCCGCTTTGGGAACCTGGCGTAATTACTAATTACTAATTATTAATTACTAATTGTCATTTGATAAGAACCATCCTCCTCG
>CAIKZJ010000241.1 GCA_903831845.1 uncultured Ignavibacteriota bacterium | reverse complement strand
GTGAACAGAGGCAATTTAAGAAGTTTGTTAACTCCCCTGTTGATATTCCATCTGACCCAGACCGAATCGATGCCGAAATTATCCGTAACCGAAGCGGAAATATTTATGGGCCAGGCTGTTTTCATGGTGCTTCCTATGGGGGTGTGCGTAATCACGGGTTTCGACGTATCGCTTGCCATCGCGAAGAATGTGTAGAGATTTGAAGGAGCGCCAATCGGCGCGACAGCGGTGCGATTAAGGGAATCGCGTGTTATGCAGTAATACCTGTACGTTGCGGGCGAGCCGTTGCCGGGAATGTTCCCTGTCCAGTTGTTACCGCCGGAGTTCGTCATTGTCACGCTGTCTGTAACCGTAGGATTATTTCTCGACCAGAATATTTTTGTAGAGACAATTCCGGAGCCGCCGGGAGTAACCACCGCATTGATGACGTACGGTCCCGTGAGATTCTGAGTGTTAGGGTACTGCGTTCCCGTTATCTGCGGACCGCCCATTCCGGTAAATCCTGTTGCCATGACCTGTGTATAAGACGGGAAAGTCCCGATGAGATTAATTCCCGCCGTTGCTGTATCGATTTCATAAAGTCCGACAGTGCTTCCGCAGGCGCACCAGAGCATTCTTGAAAAATCCGTTCTGTCGAAACCCGCGTCCTGAGAGTAGTTCACGGGATATCCGAGCGCGCCTATCCTTGTCCATACTCCTGTATTCTTATTCACCTTCCAGAGTGAATCCGAAAGCAGGTCTATTCCGAAATACGTGCCGTTTGCGTTGAATCCGCCGGCAATTATTGCGGAAGGGCGCATTGAGGACGTGCCTATCCATGAGAGATCCTTAGTCGGCCAGTACATTTTATACATCTGTGTTTCTGTCAGCGCTGTATCGGTGCTTATCACATAAAAGAACCCCGTTGTGTGGTCCCATTCCATATCCGTCGGTTTGTGTCCTGATTTAAGGTTATTCAGGATTCCCATGCCTGTTAGGTTTCCTGTCGCTGTATCGACTTCATAAATTGTATAAGGCGGACTCTGGTCGAGAACATAGAACTTCCATACTCCCGTCGGATTGGCAAAATCTCCGCTGCCGAACAGGTACGGTTTTACTGCGCCGATCTGCGTTGTAGCGGCGGGAGAGCCGACCTTATATTTGAAAAGCTGGCTTCCTGCGGTCCCTGCCGCATAGTATGAGAACCCGACGGAATTCTGGTTAGTAAAGACGGAGTTGCTTTCATAGCCCGTATTTACGGGCAGCCATGGCGCGATACCGGAAGAAATTTTATCGTTATACTGTGAGAATGCGTTTGATATATAAAGCATCAAAAATATCAGACAGTATGCAAATATTTTCTTTCTCATATAATTAAACTTTATTCCGTTTTCAAAAATTGATAATTTCATATATCACCGGATTTATTTCAGCAATATCATTCTTTTCGTATCGGTAAAGCCCGCGCATTCGATCCTGTACAGATACACTCCGCTGGGTAGTCCTGCCGCGTTATAATCCACCGAATACGAGCCCGGCAGTTTTATTTCGCTTACAAGAGTTTTCACTTCCCTGCCGAGCAAATCATAAATCCTTAGAGTTACAAAGCCCTGTTTCGGGATGTCGTAACTTATCTTCGTGAACGGGTTAAAAGGATTCGGATAGTTCTGATGCAGACTAAATGAAGCAGGCACATAATTACTATTAATTCCGCCGACCAGGTGGTCGATGAAGAAACAAACGTTTGGTCTTAAGGAACTTCCTGTCGCCGAGGCCGGGTTAACAGTGCAGGCCAGCGTATCCTCGCGGTACCCGTAATACATCATACCTGCAACTGCCGTGCCCTGAACGGCTGAACCGCCGTTATTCACAAATCCGTCTTTTCCGAAACAGGTTTCGACAAGCAGGTTACTCACCCCGTCCCAATAAAACGGAACAGGCAGGTCTATGAAATTCCAGCCCGTTGCGGTTATTTTATAAGTACCCACGAATACGGTTGTCCAGCCGGAATTAATAAACCCGCTGTAGAGTGAGGAGACAGTTGTGTTTGACAGTTTCAGGTTGAAATGATACATCGTGGTCGTATCGATGCCGAGAACGAAGAAACCGACTTTTTTGATATATCCGTCGGGTCCGCCTCCGTTAGCGGCAATTTCGGATGCGGTCCAGAGCATCTGGGTTTTAAATCCCGGATAGAAAGTATTGAACGGAGTTTCAAAGGCGATTCTTTCACTACCCGTTCCTATACAGGTGTAAGTAGTGGAAGTGATTCTGAAACTGTTCAGCGCAGTAGAGTCCTTGAGGTGGCTGATTGAATTATCCTGAGCGATTATGCGGTATCTTATCGTATCACCGAAGTGAACATCTGCATACGTTGAATTGAACAGTGATGAATATAAATTCCCGGATATGTTCGGGAGTCTTTTATATTTTTCGGAGCCGCTGTTTATGCGCCATCTCACCCATACAGAATCGATACCTAAATTATCCGTAACTGTAGCGCTAACTGTGCATGGCCAGAGCAGTATATTCAGATCGCCGAGGGGAGTATGGGAGATAACCGGCTTGACGGTATCGACGCTCATCGCGTTAAAAGTATGAAGGCTTGAAGGCGCGTTGAATGGTGAGGAAACGGTTCTGTTCAGCAAATCCTTCGCGAATATATAATACCTGTAAGTTGCGGCTGAACCGTTGCCCGGAATATTGCCGGTCCAGTTATTTCCGCCGGAGTTTGTCATCGTAATGCTGTCTGTAACGGCCTGGTTATTTCTGGACCAGTAAATTTTCGACGATGCTATACCCGAGCCGTCAGGAGTAATAACCGCGTTAACCGCATACGGTCCTGCAAGGTTCTGTGTATTCTGCAGGGGTGTATGAGTTATCTGCGGACCGTTATGTCCGGCGAATCCGACACCGACAATTACCGTTCCAAGCTCATAATTAAATGGACCAATAAGCGTTGATCTGCCCGTGGCAGTATCGACTTCATAAAGACCGAGCGTATCTCCGAAACCTATCCAGAGCATTTTAGAAAAGTTAGTTCTGTCGAAACCCGCGTCCTGAAAGTAATTGGCCGGACGTCCGAGCAGACCTACCTGAGTCCAGACTCCCGTGAATTTATTCACGCGCCACAGAGCGTCTGTATTCACGTCAACACCGAAGTATGTTCCGTTGGCGTTAAATCCGCCGGCCTGAATACCAAGAGGCGCGGTAGTTACTGTCGGCCCTATCCAGGTCAGTTCTTTTGTAGGCCAGTACATTGAATACAGCTGCAGTTCCGTGTTCGCGAAATTCTGGCTGATGATGTACATGGTGTTCGTAGTATGGTCCCATTCCATATCGCGGGGTCTGTGACCGGTCTTAAAATTCGTCGGCGCGCCGACGCTCACGGCGGTACCTGTAGCGGTATCGATTTCATAAATTGTATAAGGAGCGTTGTACTGGTCCTGAGCGTAAAACTTCCAGACGCCTTCAGGGTTAGCGAAGTCGGCATTTCCGAGAAGGTAAGGCAGCACGCTGCCGATATCCGTAACAACTGTCGGGTTTCCGACGCTGAATCTCATCATCTGGCTGCTGGTATTGAACTGCCCCGTAACACGAAATGCATAGCCAGTTGTATACGGATTATAAGTTACCGATGCTTTACCCGACTGGTTTATCCATGGCGGCGCATCGGGATTAATTTCATTGTATTGAGAATAAAGTGAAGAGGTATACAATAAAATCAGAAAGAAACAGGATATAAATGTTCTGTAAAACATTTTTTTCTCCTAATATAAATGGCAAAATAATGTTTATTGCAGGGTGAAGTACTTCCACTCATTAATTAATTTTAGCAATAATAATTTTAATAAACAAGTTTCATTATCAAAAAACAGGTCTGGTTCTTAATGCAGTCGCATTCAATATATTAGAAAAACAACGTTTTTTAAAGGATTCAGTGTAATGGATTCATTTTTACTTCTTGCTTAATTCAAAAATTCTGATTAGATTTTTAGTGGAGGAACAATCTATTATTATACTGACAGATTCCCCATAGTTATTTGGGAGAAATCGGGAGAGTATCTGTAGTAACCAATTCTGAATTTAGCATCATCCCGTCACCAATTTTACAAAAAGGTATAAAGCCTGTGCATTACAATAATTAATGTTTCGGGTGCAATAATTTTTGAAAAAGAATTCGGTAATCAAACCCAACAAAAACAACATAAAACGGAGGCAAAAATGAGAAAGGTTACATTGTTTTCTTTAATCATTATTTTCATCGCAGGTCTTTCTGTATACGCGCAAAGGGATATCGGACCCGATGCGAAGCAGAACATGCCGAACGATTGGGGTAAATCACCTGTTGAGAAAGTATCCATGCAGCAGGAAAAATCAAGAATCCCGGCTTATCTTATGGATCAGTACAGACAGGCGAAACTGAACAGAAACGAGGACGAAAAGATCCGTATCGGTAACGAAATGCAGAAGTATCTTGACAAAGTCGAGCCGGTAATAGAGAAGCCGGAAGACAGGACAGTGCTATCGAGCGTTAATCCGCCTTTCACCCCTGACTGGAACCCCACCGACATAACAATTCTGACGGGGGATGTCGCTTACCAGAGCAACTACAGACAGATGGACCTTAAGCAAGGCGAGGACGGATACATGTATCTTGCGGTAAACAGGAGAAACTTCAGCGGTTACAACGGAAGGGTTGAATTATACAGATCGAGCAACGGAGGTTTGAACTGGACCATGATACAGTCGGCGTCGAACACTTCGGCATATTTCGGAGGATTGACAATGCTGGTTGAAAAGAGGTCGGCTACTGTCGATGATTCAACATACATAATAATATACTACACCAGAAGCGGAGCCACGACTTTCAACGACGCTTACATCGAGTGTCTGAAGACAAGAAGGAACGGGAGCGGAGCTGTCATTTACAACCTGGGAGCGCCCGCATCGGGCAACAAGTACGAATTCCCGTCGGCTTGCAGCGACGGCATGTATTATTCGACAGCAACGTATATGCATTTAATTGTAAGGGAAGCAACTAACGCCGGCGCGCAGGTAGGTTTGAGGCATTACCTTTCAACGGACTGGGCGGCGACGCATACAAATATTCTGATCAACACATCGAACAGCGACTATTACCCAAGCGCGGCGTATTGCGAGAAAGGAACGGGAAACGACTCGATATACATAGCAGTCGAAAGGAGAGTCAGTTCTACGGAATATGAAATCAGGGCGATTATAACGTGTGAATGGCTTACTTCCAACCATTATCCTTATTATATCACAAG
>CAIKZJ010000240.1 GCA_903831845.1 uncultured Ignavibacteriota bacterium | reverse complement strand
GAACCGACGAGACTCGAACTCGCGACCTCCTGAGTGACAGTCAGGCGTTCTAACCAAACTGAACTACGGCTCCTTAAAACTGTAACAATATGTAAAATACACAATTTTCTAAATAAATTCCACTCAATTTTTTGGTTATTTTCAGTTCAAGCAAAAAAAATAATATCAAAAACCTTAACAATCAGACTTTCAGCGATCCTCTGAATCCCCTGGCGGCATAGTATGACTCAGCGCCGTTGTGGTAAATGAAAACACGGCCGAATCTGTAATCTGCAAAGATCGCACCGCCGAGTTTTCTGATTTCTGACGGTGTCTTGAGCCAGCTTGAAGTCTTAGTATCGAAAGTTCCGAGTTTCTGCAATTCAAAGTACTCTTCTTCCGAAAGCAGTTCTATTCCCATGGCAGCCGCCATGCCGACAGCGCTGCTCTTCGGTTTAAACTCTTTTCTGGATTCAAGCGCCTCGCTGTCATAACACAGACTTCTTCTGTCTGCAGGGCTTTCAGCGGCACAGTCGCAGAAAATGTACTCTCCGGTTTTTTTGTCGAACCCTGTAACGTCAGGCTCCCCTCCCGTTCTTTCCATTTCGCCGAGTGACCATAGTTTCTCTTTACTTGATTTCAATTTCATTTCAACTTTCTTCCATTCAATATTTTTATGCCGCAACGGATTTTTCTCAAAGCGGGTTTTCAGTGTTCCCAGAATTTCTTCACTTTGCTGAAGCGTCAGGTTTTTCATACTATTGTTTTTCATATTTTATGTTATGCTTTTCCTGTTTTTGACCTATATATGTAACAAGTATAACTGCGATCAGGTTTTACTATTCGCGTTATTCAGAAACGAGTCCGGGTAATAATCGTGAGAGAAGAGGATTTGTACGGCTCGGCAACGAGGCATACTTTCCTGTATTTGGCAACCAATTTTCGGTTTGAAGAAATAATATATTTGTGAGATCCAGGAACAATCGTTTGCGTGACAACGGAAACGGTTGTTTTTTTATCCGGCATTTTTTTAATTTACTTGCAGAAAGTTATCAGCATTAAACTGAAAATTAGATTAAATATTGCCGTTATATTTCTTTTTCTGTTTACATCGTTATCATACGCGCAGGAAAGAAATTTATTCTACGGGCATGTTAGCTCCGTAAATCAAAAAGAAAACTCCATCCCTGTATGTTTTTACAAATGTCCGAAATGCGACAACATCATATCAAGACCGGGCTCTTCTTCCCCGAATACATCAGGCGCAAAAATGTATTCGGACGGGAAAATTACGGGTCCCCTGTACAAGGAACGCCCCGAAGTCGCGATTTGCGAAAAGTGCAGATACCCGTTCTGGATGAAAGATGACTTTGCTGATACAAGCTGCTTCCAGTCGCATTTGTTCACGACTTCCGAAAACGGAGTTCTGTATATTTCGCAGAAAGCAGCCTTCTACGGTCCGGAAACATATGACAGATTATTAATAAATCACGTTTACTGCAGCAGGGATGAAGAGAAATACCTTCTGACAAGATACTGGTGGGCGCTGAACGACATGGTAAGGACGAAGATGACGTTTCTAACCGACCCCTGCAATAACGATACTGCGAGAACAAATCTTGAAAGACTGATAAAGATTCTCGAAGAAGAAAACGACGAACTTACGGTCATACCGGAAGACATTAACGGAGGGATTCCGGCAGGGAATAAACTCATGTTAACCGGACTAAGAACTGTCACTGAAATTTTAGATCATATAAAAAATACATATCCTTTTACAATCAGCATTTCAGGCAGTTTCCGCGAAACGATACATGCTCTTAATGTCAATATTCTAAGAACCCTCAAATCACTGAATAACAAAGACTTAAACACCGTAAACCGGAATTACCTGACAATGGCGGAGATACACCGAAATCTCGGCAGGTTTGAAAAATGCCTCGAAGAACTTTCGTATATAGAAACGGACAACAAATTTATTAAATATATGGTACCGTTCATTCAGGAGTTATGCGAAAACAAAATCCGGCTTGTATCCGGAATATAACGCGGTTTTAATTTACCCTTCATATCCGTACATTTTTCGTTTTGATATTTGCTTTTTTTATTATTAAGTTTAATCAGTATTCCCTCAAACCAAATAATACCAGAATGAAAACGATAATAGTTAAACTGCTTGTTGTTTTTCTTTCTTTATCGTTCATTACGGTTGCAAGCGCGCAGGACGGCACAAAGGAAAAGAAAAAAGACAAATCATCAATCAAAATAATTGTTGACAGCAAAATATTTCCCAAGAAACTCGAGAGAGGCGAAAGTTTTGAATTCAGCCTCGGCGTGGAAAACAAATCCAAAAGCTCAGACTGGCTGATATCGAGTTTAACATTTGAGAACGATCCGAGCTTCAAAGTAATCATGTCGAGACCAGGAAAACCCCTTCTGGGTCCCGGAGAAAGCGACACGTATTTCTTCAGCGTCACTGCGCCGGACGTTCAGGGCAAGGAAAAACTGGTAATAACGTTCTACAATGACGGCAAGAAAAAACGCCAGATAGTAAAGAACATTAAGATCGGAATGACAGACGAAACACTTAACGAAGGCGACGATGATTCGGACGAGGAAGCAGTCGAAAAGGAAGACGACAATAAGCAGGACGACAAAAACATGAATAAGGAAAAAGAAAAGGATAAAGGAAAAGAAAAGAACAAGGAAAAGAATAAAAACAAGAACAAGGAAAGCGACTGAAGAAACCAACTGCTCTTACATACGTATAATCTTAAAGAGCATAAGTCAACCGTGCTTATGAACGTTGATTTTATATCCTTTTTAAATTAATTTGTAATAAATCAAACCTCAAAATTATGGGAATTGCCGGACTGATTATCGGCCTTATAACTATTGTGGGATTCTTCATAGGACTTATTCCTTTCCTCGGATGGTTTAACTGGTTCAACATACCGCTTGCGACGCTGGGTCTCGTGTTAAGCATAATTGCCACGGGTATGAATGAAAGATCAAAGGGACCTGCCATAACCGGAATAATACTCTGCGCCATAGCCATATTCATCGGCGGGTTCAGGCTCCTTATAGGCGGCGGACTTATATAAATCATTGCCGGCTGACACCGGTACCTGTATCTCTGAACAGCGCGGGTTTGAGCGCGACAGTTTTATTGAGTTTAAGGGCGCTCTGCGATTTCCGCATGCTGTCGGTTAATTTCACGCTTTCGGTATAGGCGTCATCGTAATAGATGTTATTTTTCATCATTCCTCTTTCTTTCAGCTCAAGGGCGACAGAGTATTCCATTTCTTCGCAAGTGATGTCGCCGTCTATCCATATCTCATCTTCGGGAATGAACTTGTAAGCGTACCCGTTGCCGCTGAATCCGAAATCCGGATATATATCGCGCCTGACGTTGAAACCGTCTACTATCCAGATCTTAACTCCGTTCCTTTCTCCCGTGGGAACACGGTAAATATTATTAAGTCTGATTTTATCCGGAAGAGACTCAATTTCCTGCGTAGAGTCGAAATCTACCGGAGAAACAGGCGGCAGCATTTTTTCGTGAGCGGCGCTTTTTTCAAGAAAACCGTTTCTTAAGGAAAGCTCAAGGGACAGCGAAGAATCATGAGCGTCAAAATAAGTCCAGCCGTGCATTTTCATCAGATTCCGCTCGTTGATTTCATGCATAAGAGTAGTCTCATACTCTTTTGCGGATATTGAATTGTCAATCCATATCTCAAGCAGCGGCACGAATGTATATCTTTCGTCGTTACCTCCGTATATAAATTCATTGAATATTTTTTCACGGATTACGGAGCCGTCGACAATCCATATATTGAAACTGTCGCGTTTTCCGGCGTAGAATCTGTAAATTCCGTCGACCTTATTACCGCCGGTTTCATCCTTTTTGCAGGCGGACAAGGATACTGCCAGCATCAGAAGTATGAACGCTTTTTTCACCTGGTATTTTTTTGTCAAATTATTCAAATAACAGATATTAATCAAGCCTTAATAAAAACTTGAGGATGTTGATTATTCTTACTATATTGTTAAAAAAGAGAACAATGAGAAAGAACTCAAAAGCTAAACTTGTAGTAAGTTTTTTGTTTGTAGCCGGCTTATTCGTGCTTGCATATTTCCTCCTGAAACCATACGTAGATACATTATTTGAGTCGGAAAAGACAAACCTTGAAGGGAAAAAAATTCAATACAGGCTCGCGTACAACGTTCGCGGCGACAAGACGCAGATAATACACCTCAATAAAGGCAACGCATTGTTTGAATATTACCACGAAGGTCCGGGTTCATTCTATGTTGATCTCAAAACGAATGACGGCAGGCTTATCAAAGTGCTCGCCGATTCGAAAGGCGATTACGAAAGCAAGACAGAGCTTGAAGTGCCGTCTACTGACGCGTATCTTCTGACCGTTAAGACAACGGGAGTATGGGGACTGGATTTTAAATAGCCCCCGTCCCTTTTACTTATACTCGTAATTAAGAAAATCGATTTTTCTCTCGAGTTCTTCCTTATATCTCGGATTCAACTCAATCGCTTTTCTATAATCTTTTATTGCCTCGTCCCACTTTTCAACTTTTTCATAGGACGCTCCCCGGTTGTAATATGCTTTGGCAAGCTTGGGGTCTTTCATTATTGTGGTATCATATTCCCTGATAGCCATCCAAGGATTGTTTATCGCGTCGTAGACAACTCCCTGGTTGAAATTCGCGATTGTATCGTCCGGTTTCAGCACAAGGACCTTCTGGTAATCCCAAAGAGCGAAATCGTATTGTTTTAGTCTCTCGTGAGCTGTTCCGCGATTCTGGTAAGCGGAGTGATTGTAAGGATTCAGCCTGATATACATGTCATAATCACGTATAGCCTCGATATATTTGTGTATGTTCTGAAGATGGTTTCCCCTGTCGAGATAAGGGCCGGGGTTGAGCGAATCCTTGCTGATCAGGAGGTTCAGCTGTTCGAATGCTTTCAGGTTTTCAACTTTGTACACACTGTCTCTGGGGATTGAATATCCCATGTGATAACTGTCAATTGTATCCCTGTAATCGAAAAAGCCGCTTCCGTAAACGTCGGTGCTGTCCCTTTTCTTGTACTGATAATCATCGGCTTTTTTTGTTGTATCCGGCGCGTAAGGATTGGGCTGTTTTCGCGCACATCCGTTGATCGAAACGGCGATTACAGCCATAAGCAGCAAAGCTGCAAATACTCTAAGATAGTTGCTCATAATTTTCTCCCTGATTTATTTATACCCCTTTTCTCCTATTGTGAAGTTACAGATAGTTCTCTTTTATAAACTTGATGTGATGGATTTCATGTCCGATCAGAAGGTACAGAATCGCGCGAACAGATATCGGATTGTCGTTCACAGTGCCTTTTTCCATGAAACACAGTTCTTCAAAACTTCTGAACATTTTAATGTTTGCAAGCCTGAGCAGCTGACGTTCTTCGACGAGGTCCTTGAGAGTTCTTTTAAAAGTCATCGCGTTCTTAATGTAATCATCCTGCTCGAAACCCGGCAGAGGCTGCTTATCGCCTCTTGAAAGTCTTAAAGCTCTGGTGCTGAATATCCTTTCAGTGTCAATCAGATGTTCTACTATATCCTTAATCGTCCACTTCCCGAAACCATAAGTATGGTCGCCCATGCTTTCCGGTATCGCCGCAAAAAACTCATGTGTTAACGCTGACTGCCTTTCGAAAATATCGAGAATCGACCCTTCGGGCACCAGTTCCACATAATGCGAATAGTGTCCGGAATATTCTTCCGGAAAAGGTTTCTGCGTTAATATACCATCCATGAATTTAATATATATAGTTTTTTAATAAAATAAAAGATAATGCCGATAAACGCTTATTTAAACAACTCTATGTTGCCGCCCGTATGTACAAATAGTATGTTCGAATGCTTTGGAAAGTGCTTTTTTCTCACATAATCGAGCATTCCTGACGCCGCTTTTCCCGAGTATACATAGTCAAGAAGTATCCCCTCTTTCCTGGCGAAGAGTTTTATGGCGTCTTCAGCGCTTCGTGTGTGAGCGCCGTAGCCTTTGCCGATGTAATTATCGTCTACAATCACAGTATTATCTTCAATTTCAGTATCGAGCATATGCGCCGTTTCTCTTGAAAGGGTGATGACTTCCTCCGTTAGCTGCCGCGTATTTTTAGTAACCGCCATTCCGATAATTTTCCCGTCGTATCCGAATAATTTCTTTCCTACCACGAGTCCCGACTGGGTTCCCCCGGAGCCTGTCGGGTGAACAATGCCGTCGAAATGTATTTTGTTCTTCCTGCTGAAATCCATTATTTCTGACATGCACTCCACATACCCGAGAGCGCCCGTGGTAGTCGATCCGCCTATAGGCATCCAGTAAACTTTTTTGCCCTTTTTTCTTAATTCTTCGGACAATTTAATCGCCTCGTTTTCCCAGACGTCCCATTCTTCCGAATCCACGTGTTTAATCTTCGCTCCGAAAAGGTAATCGAGCATAAGGTTGCCCGTATTAACCGCGGGTTTTTTGCCTCCGAGAACGAGTTCGACGTTAAGACCGCTGGCAGCGCCGAACGCGGACGCTATGCGGCAGAAGTTAGACTGATTCGCTCCTACGCAGACCAGCGTGTCGGCTTTCTGTGAAATTGCCTCTGCGATAAGATAATCGAGCTTTCTTGTCTTGTTGCCGCCGAAAGCGAAACCTGTCATATCGTCGCGTTTGCAGTAAATATTCGCTCCGAAAAACTTCGAAAGGTTTTCAAGCTTGTGTATCGGGGTAGGCACGAGCGAATAGCCGAGCCTTCTGAACTTTTTGAGTATGTTATTCATTTTGTTTGAATAAAATTGAACTGTCGCCGTAACTCAGGAATCTGTAGTTGTTTTCAAGAGCAAATCCGTAAACCTTTTTCCAGTCATCGCCGATAAAAGCCGATACGAGAAGCAGAAGCGAACTGCACGGCATGTGAAAATTTGTAATAAGTATGTCTATCGTCCTGTAACGGTATCCGGGCACTATCATGATTCCGGTTGAACCGTTTAAGTAATGTTCGTTATTATAATCGAGATAATCAATCAATTTCCTAATGGCGGATTTAAAATCGGGAAGCCCCTCTTTTTCAGCTTCATAGACCTCCCACTGTTTCAGTACGAAATTATCATTCTGTTTATTCAGGACAGACATCCAGTAAAGGCTTTCGAGCGTCCTTACAGAAGTCGTCCCGACCGCAATTATTTTCTTTCCCGCTTCGTCATACAGTCTCTGCAGAAAATCCCTGCTGACGGTAAAACTCTCGAAATGCATTTCATGGTCAAGAACGTTCTTCGCCTTTATCGGCTTAAACGTCCCTGCGCCGACATTCAGAGTAACGCTGCCTGAACCGATTCCTTTTCGTCCGATATCCTCAAGAACATCTTTCGTGAAATGCAGTCCGGCAGTGGGGGCGGCAACAGAGCCCTCAATATCCGCATAAACCGTCTGGTATCTTTCAGAATCTCCGTTCTCCGGCCTGCGCTTTATATACGGCGGCAGAGGTATAAGTCCCGCGCTGTGAATAACTTCGGAGAAAGACAGATCTTTCCTGTTCCAGATGAATTTAATCCTGAAGTTTCCGCGGTCGTTCGATAATTTTTCGGCGAACAGCACGCAGTCTTCACCGTTCACATAGATTTCCTTTTCCAGAATTTCGCCGTACCACTTGCTGGCATTGCCGACGAGGCAGATCCATTCGGAAAAATCATGTCTCGCAAACGCGACCTCAACAGTTTCGTTACCGGCAGGCTCGAGACAGAATATTTCAATCTTCGCGCCGGTTTTCTTTTTAAAGAAAAGCCGGGCGTTGATGACTTTCGTGTTATTGAAAACCAGAAACGAATCCTGCGGAATAAAATCCGGGATATTCCTGAAAACGGAATCCTTTATTCCGCCGTTTTCAAAAACAAGCAGTTTCGATTCATCCCTTTGAGCAAGCGGAAACTGCGCTATACGTTCTTCGGGTAAATCGTAATTGTAGTCTTCGAGGTTTATTTCTTTACCGGTTATCATGAATCTGCAACACAAAATAACCTTTTTATTTGTTTTATTAAATTTTAATTTGAATGCACAAAACACTACTATGACATACGAAGACGCGCTAAAGGAAATAATTTTAGGAGACGAAACTTATATAGTTACAACCGCCGAAAGCAGAAGATACATAGAGAATATCCCCCTGCTTATGGGTGAAAGGTTTGTGGATACGGGCATTACGGAGCAAACGCTAATAGGCGTGTCCTGCGGTTTCGCACTGCGCGGACGAACGGTCATCGCGCACGGATTCGCATCGTTTGTTACGATGAGAGCATTTGAATTCATCAGGACGGATGTCGGCCTGGGGAACCTGCCCGTCAAGATTGTCGGCATTGCCCCCGGTTTCCTTTCAACCGCGAACGGTCCGGCGCATCAGGCGCTCGAAGACATTTCGCTCATGCGCGGAATTCCCAACATGAACATACTCTGCCCGGCAGACATACAGGACCTGGTGATATGCCTCAGAAAAGTTGTCGAGACACAGGACCCGTATTATATCAGGTTCAACGACGAGCCAGCCGTTTACACTCACGATTATGATTACGAAATCGGGAAAGCGGAAGTAGTTTCTTCGGGTAAGGATATCACGATTCTCGTATGCGGTTATTTATTCAATCAGGCTTTGAAAGCGAAGGAAATACTGGAAGGCAAGGGAATGTCGGT
>CAIKZJ010000239.1 GCA_903831845.1 uncultured Ignavibacteriota bacterium | reverse complement strand
GACACGAACTTCGAGTCCTTCTTCGAAAATAAATAACGTTTTGCTATTAAATACCTGTAATTCAAACTTTTTCTTTGCTTTGTTTTTCTTTGTCTTAAAATTTCTATACAAAACGTTCTACGAACGTTTTGTACCTGGATTCCCGCTAAGAACATGCGGGAATGACAGGAGTGGTTATGCTAGATTCTAGATTCTCGCTTTTCTTGATTCTTGATTCTTGATTCTTGATTCCGCGTTCGGCGTCTACCCCGAGTTACTCGGGGCGTCCCGACTTGTCGGGATTGATTCTCAAAGAACTTCTAACTTCTAACTACTAACTTCTAACTTCTGCTCTTAAGACAGCAGGTACGCTCTTATAAACTCGTCTATTTCACCGTCCATCACCGAGCCGGTGTCGGAGGTCTCATAATTCGTGCGGTGGTCCTTCACCATATTGTACGGATGGAACACATAACTGCGTATCTGGCTGCCCCATTCGATTTTCTTCTTCGACTTTTCTATCGAGTTAAGTTTTTCCTGCTGCTTTTCCTTTTCCATCAGATAAAGTTTGGAGCGGAGCATCTTCATCGCGTTCTGTCTGTTCTGCAGCTGCGAACGTTCGTTCTGGCACTGCACTACTATACCCGTCGGCACGTGAGTGATTCTCACAGCCGTTTCAACCTTGTTAACGTTCTGTCCTCCTGCGCCGCCCGCACGGAACGTGTCGATTTTCAGGTCGGCGGAATTTATTTCTATGTCAATGTTATCGTCGATGATAGGCGAAACGAACACCGCCGCGAATGAAGTATGGCGTTTCTTGTTCGCGTCGAAAGGCGAAATCCTCACGAGGCGGTGAACGCCGTTCTCCGCTTTAAGGTATCCGTACGCGTACTGCCCGTCAATCTCCAGTGTCGCGCTCTTAATTCCCGCGCCGTCGCCGTCGAGCCTGTCGGCAAGCGTAACCTTGAACTTGTTCTTTTCGGCGTAACGGGAATACATACGCAGAAGCATTTCCGCCCAGTCCTGTGCTTCCGTGCCGCCCGCGCCGGAATTTATCGTAAGAATCGCGCTGCTGACGTCGTCCTTATCTGAAAGAGTGTTCTTGAACTCAAGTTCCTCGAGATATTTTTCGAGCGACTTTGTCTGCAATTCAAGTTCGGGAATAATAGATTCGTCGTTTTCGGATTCGCCGATTTCCATGAGTATGTCGATATCGGAAAGCAGGTTACCCGCTTTTTCGAAATCCTCAATCCATCTTTTCAGGTTGGCTATTTCCTGCAGTGTCGTCTGCGCGTTTTTCTGATCGTCCCAGAATCCGTTTTGCTGGGACGCCGTTTCGAGTTCTTTCAGGCGTGTTTTCTTTTCGGGGATTTCAAAGAAACCTCCTCAGAGTTTCCAGTTTTTCTCTCGAGTCTTTTAATACGTATTTCTGTTGTTCGTACATTATTTTTCAATCTCCATTTTAAGCAGCGCGCTTGCGAGCGTCTTGCCCTGCGCGTCGAGTTTCAGAGACACTGTGCCGCCTCCGCCCAGTGTGTTGTGAAGCAGGAAGTTTAAAGCGTTTATGTTCGGCATTTCGAATCTTTCAACCTCGCCCTCGCAAATCCCTTCGAAGAACTTTTTCACCTTTTCGGCAGTGACCTGCTTTTTGATCAGTTCATAGTCTTCCTTTTTGTACGCTATAAGCCCGATATTGGCGGCATCGCCTTTATCTCCGCTTCTTCCGTGGCATATTTCCTTTAACTGTATCTTCATATATAAATTTTGACAAAATTACAAAAAATGAATGAGATTATAAAGATGAATTCAGGCCTTGGGATGAGCCTGTTTATAGGCTTTTTTAAGCTTTTCCGGGCTTACGTGCGTGTAAACCTGCGTAGTCGACAGGTTTTCGTGTCCGAGAAGGTCCTTTACCGCGCGTATGTCGGCTCCCGCGTCGAGAAGATGCGTCGCAAACGAATGCCGAAGGACGTGCGGCGATTTCTTTTTCACGTCCGTGACCTTTGAAAGATGTTTCTTCACCATCCTCGAAACTTCCATCGGATAAAGTTTTTTTCCGTTCTTGTTCAGGAAGAAATAATCGCTCTTGTTGAAATTGAGAATGTCGCGTATCTGCATGTAATTCTTAAGCGCATCAAGCGCCTTGCTTCCGAAAGGAACGATTCTTGTCTTCGAACCTTTGCCTAAAACGCGCACCGTGTTTTTCCCGAAATCGATGTCGACGGTCTTAAGGTTAATGAGCTCGCTTAAACGAATTCCGGTGCCGTAGAAAAGTTCGAATATCGCCTTGTCGATGAAATTCAGCTCGTCGTCCCCTATCCTGTCGAGAAGTTTTGTCATATCCGACGCGGCTATGTAAGACGGCAGTTTCTTCTGCATCTTCGGAAAAGCCAGAGTCGATGCGGGATTAGACGAAACGATTTTTTTCCTGTAGAGATATTTAAAGAATGATTTCAGCGTGGAAATTTTCCTTGAAATCGAACGGTTAGAGAATTTCCGCGCTTTCTTGATATCAAGTTTCTGTTTTTCGAATAGGTCCGCTACGAAAGATTTCAGAAGCGGAAGGTCGACAGATGAAATATCTATTTCGGCTTTTTCGGGAGCGACTTTTTTACCGTACTCCGTCATTATAAGAAATTCTGCGAACTGTTCGAGGTCGTTGCGGTACGACACGACGGTATTCTTAGAATAATTACGCGCGTAATTAATGTACTCAAGAAACCCGTCGATTAAAGAAAATATTTTAGTCTTTGTGGACATTTTCCTTTGTCAGGATCTCCTTATGCTTGCATTTCGTGCAATAAAGAAAATCACCGTCGCGCTGCGTCGTCTTCTTAATCATATAAGGACTGCCGCAGTTTTCGCATGGCTGAATCACCGGTATGCTGTTCTCTATGAAATCGCATTCCGGATAGTTCGTGCATCCGTAGAAAATCCTTTTTCTTTTTCCGCCTCTGCGTTCGAGAATCTCGCCCTTGCCGCACTTCGGGCATTTAATTCCGAGAGTGATTGGCTTGATGCCGTTGCATTTCGGATAATTCGAGCATCCGTAGAATTTTCCGTATGGGCCCGACTTCTCGACCATGTCTGCTCCGCACTTGTCGCATTTGATGCCTTCAACTATCTTCGGTTCGTTGCCGTTAGTCTGGTCGATTGAAAGAGT
>CAIKZJ010000238.1 GCA_903831845.1 uncultured Ignavibacteriota bacterium | reverse complement strand
TACGGCTGGGACTGGAGCCCGCGCTACGTTACCTGCGGAATATGGAAACCGGCATATATAGAGTTTTATAACGAAGGTAAGATTAAAGATATAGAAACCGCGCAAAATCTTTCCGGCGAAAAAGCAAATATAACCTTTAACGTTAACTGCGTTTTCACCCCGGGGTTGAAAATCTCGGTTGCTGATGAATCCGGAAAAGAAATTACGTCAAAGGAAATCACGGGCGAAACAACATCGCTTAGCACAGAAATATCAAATCCGAAACTATGGTGGTGCAACGGTCTGGGCGAGCCGTATCTTTATAAATATAAAGTAATTCTTGCCGACGGAAAAAAAGTAATTGACGAGAAACAGGTTAATGTCGGCATAAGAACCGTTGAACTCGTGCACGAAAAAGATAATTTCGGCGAATCGTTCTATTTCAAACTTAACGGCGTTCCCGTTTTTATGAAAGGCGCTAATTTCATACCGACGGATAATTTTCTCCCGCGCACGACAAAGGAGAAATACGCATCGCTTATAAAAGACGCGGTGAATTCAAACTTCAACATGCTGCGCGTCTGGGGCGGCGGTATTTACGAAAGCGACGATTTCTATAATCTCTGCGACGAGTACGGCATTCTTGTCTGGCAGGATTTCAATTTCGCCTGCTCGATGGTGCCCGCGGATAAAGAATTTGCCGATAACGTACGAGAAGAGGCAATAAACAACGTTAAGCGACTGCGAAACCACCCCTGTTTGGCTCTCTGGTGCGGTAACAACGAATCCGACGAAGGCTGGAACAACTGGGGCTGGCAGAATAATTTATCTGATAAACAGAAAAATATCCTGTGGTCAGCGTATGAAAATATTTTCAAGAACATTCTGCCGTCAGTCGTTTCCGAATACAATAAAAACTCAAACTATATTTCTTCTTCCCCTAAAATAGGATGGGGGCACAAAGAAAGTCTCACCGAGGGCGATAATCATTACTGGGGCGTCTGGTGGGGCATGGAGCCGTTCGAAGTTTATACGAAAAAAGTCGGCAGGTTCGCCTCCGAGTACGGTTTTCAGGGTATGCCGGATATGGAAACGATTCGCCTGTTCGCCCCAAACGCGGATTTCTATCTCGGTTCTCCTTCCCTCAAAGCGCACCAGAAACATCCGACAGGTTACGAGACGATACAGAAATACATGGAGATGTATTTCAACGTTCCGGAACGATTTTCAGACTACGTTAGGCTCAGCCAGCAGCTTCAGGCCTACGGAATGAGAACAGCGATAGAGGCGCATCGCCGGGCGAAACCGTACTGCATGGGCACGCTTTACTGGCAGTTCAACGACTGCAACCCCGTTGTTTCCTGGTCGGGCATCGACTATTACGGCAATAAAAAAATTCTGCAGGAGTATGTGAAACAGGCATACGCCGACATACTCGTCTCCCCCGTCGAAGAAGACGGAAAAATAAAGGTTTATATAATTAGCGACAGGTTAAAAAACACAAAGGGAACACTTGAAATAAAATTCGAGAAGTTCAGCGGCATCACGAAAAGCGACAGCTACATTTCTTTCGTTGAGATCAAAGCGAATTCATCTGCGGTTTATTTCGAAAAGAACGCAACGGAAGTTTTTAAAACAATATCGAGAACGACAGGTTATCTCTCCGCCGTGTTGAGAACAGACGACGGGAAAATATATTCGAACGAATACCTTTTCTGCAAACCCAAAGAAATCGAAATAGTAAAATAACATATGAAAAAATTATTACTGATTTTAGCGCTCACGTTTCTCTTCTCGGGATTCGTGCAGAACGACAACACCGGAACAACAAATCTTACAAAGTATGTCAATCCGTTCGTCGGAACGGGCGCACACGGTCACCTCTTCCCGGGCGCCACGGTGCCTTTCGGAATGGTTCAGTTAAGCCCCGACACGAGACTTGAGGGCTGGGACGGCTGCGGCGGCTATCATTACGACGACAGCATAATTTACGGGTTCTCGCACCTGCATTTAAGCGGCACGGGCGTGCCTGATTACTGCGATATTCTTTTCATGCCGGTCGCGCAAAACCCGAACAGCGATTTAAGCGACAACAGGACGAGCAATTACACGTCGCTTTTCAGCCACAAAGACGAAAAAGCCGCTCCGGGCTATTACAGCGTTCTGCTTAAACGCGGAAACATAAAAGCGGAATTAACCGCGAGCACGCGCGCGGGTTTTCATAAATATACTTTTCCCGAAGATAAAACCTCACAGGTATTTGTCGACCTGAAACACAGGGACGAAGTACTCGACTCTTACATAAAGGTTATAAACGACAGGGAAATTTCGGGATACAGAAATTCAAAATACTGGGCGAAAGACCAGCGCGTTTATTTCCACGCCGTGTTTTCAAAGCCGTTCGATAAACATTTGCTCTACCTTAATGATGATAAATCTGCGGAGAAGCAATTGCTTAAAGGAAAAAACGTTAAGGCTATGTTCTATTTCGGCGTAGATGCAGGCGAACTTCTTGTGAAAGTCGGCATTTCCGGCGTAAGCGAAGCGAATGCGAAAATGAACCTTAATGCCGAAATAAACGACTGGGATTTCGACAGGGTGAGAAACGATGCTGATTTAAAGTGGAACGAATACCTGAATAAGATTCAGGTGAAGTCGAAAGACGAAAACAGGATTAAGGTTTTCTATACGGCATTATACCACACCGCGATCTGCCCGAACACATTCTATGACGTCGACGGTTCGTATCTCGGCCGAGATCTTAAACAGCACAAGGCGGACCACGGATACTACACGGTGTTTTCTCTGTGGGACACTTACAGAACCAACCATCCCCTGCTCAACATTATAGAAAGAAAGCGTTCGCTCGATTTCATTAAAACATTTCTGCTCGAATATCAGCAGGGCGGAAGGCTGCCCGTCTGGGAACTGTGGGCTAACGAAACAAACTGCATGATAGGATATCATTCCGTTCCGGTCATAGTCGACGCATACGTGAACGGCATACGCGGGTTCGACGAGAACCTTGCGCTCGAAGCTATGCTGCACAGCGCTTCGCTCGATATTTTCGGATTGAACCATTACAGAAAATACGGTTTCATCCCCGGCGACAAAGACCACGAATCGGTTTCAAAAACGCTGGAGTATTCTTACGACGACTGGTGCATACTGAAGTATATGCAGACAAAAGGCATCGGAAATGACGACGCGCGCGTAAAAGAGTTTAAGAAACGCGCAAGGTTTTACGAGAACCTTTACGACCCGCAGACGGGGTTCATGCGCCCGCGACTGAACGGCATGTGGAAAACACCGTTCCTTCCGACAGACGTGGACAACAATTACACAGAAGCTAACGCATGGCAGTATTCGTTCTATGTGCCGCAGGAGCCGTGGTTCCTTACAAAGGTTTACGGACGCGCGGAAAGCAAGCTGGACGCGCTTTTCAACGCAGACACTAAAACAACCGGCCGCGACCAGTCCGATATTACGGGACTCATAGGCCAGTACGCTCACGGCAACGAGCCGAGCCATCACATGGCGTATTTGTACAACTATTCATTTACACCCTGGAAGACAGCGGATTACGCGAGAAAAATAATGACAGAGTTTTATAAAAACGCACCCGACGGAATTATAGGAAACGAAGACTGCGGACAGATGTCGGGCTGGTACGTAATGAGCGCGATGGGATTTTATTCTCTCTGCCCGGGCAGCGGTAAATACGTTACGGGAGCGCCTATGTTCGACGAGGTCAGAATAAATCTCGAAAACGGAAAGACGTTTACTATCGAAGCGATAAATCTTTCCGATAAAAACATTTATATAGATTTCAGGAAGAGCGGTCTTAAAAACCCGGAGATACTTTTCACGGATATAATAAACGGCGGGAAACTCACTTTTGAAATGACAGACGAGAAAGAAAAATACAGAGGATATCTCGACGAAGACATTAATGCGTTTGTTTCCGCTCTGCCGGACGACAACCCCATACCCCCCGTTGTAAGCGCAGGCAACACAATATTCAGGGATTCCGTAGAGGTATCGTTGATTACCCCTGACGGAAAAGGTGTTATTCGTTACACGCTTGACGGAAGCGAGCCGTCGTTATCATCCGCTGTTTACGAAAAACCGTTCTGTATCAATACGACAATGACTCTCAAAGCCGCGACGGAAAAAAACAATACTCTGGGATTCGCGATTGAAAGCGTGTTCAACAGAATTCCACCCGGAGTAAACATCGAACTTCTGTCAAAGCCGAATTCGCAATACACAGCCGGCGGACCGGACGCGCTTATAGACGGCGTGCGAGGACCCATCAACTGGCGTCTCGGCAGATGGCAGGGATACCAGTCGCAGGATTTTTCTGCGATAATCACGCTCGACAAGGAAAAAGAAATCACGAAAATCGGAGCAGGGTTCCTTCAGGACGCCTGGAGCTGGATATGGATGCCTAAATATGTAGAGTTCGAAGTCTCCCTCGACGGAAAAACATACGTTAAAGTCGCGCACATAGACAACACGGTGGCAGACAACGATCTGAAAACGCAAATATGCGACCTGGTGAAAATGATAGACCCGGTGAAAGCGAAGTACATAAAAGTGTTCGCGAAGAACTACGGAAAGATTCCGTCATGGCACGAAGGCGCCGGCGAAGACGCATTCATATTCATAGACGAAATCTTCATAGAATAGTCTTAAGAGCAATTTAAAATTTTAAATTTAAAATGTTTACTTGCTGGTTCCCAAAGTCCTCTTATTAAAGCGAACCTTCGGTTTGGGAACCAGGCGAAAATGCAAAAAAACTATTCACCCTCTTTATAATGAGTAAATTAGTAAGTAAGTAGAGTAGTAATAACGCAATGTTTTTTGCTTAAAATTCGAATTTAGAGCTTAAAACACAGCTCTGATTTTACTAATTTACTAAATATTAACAAAGCGAAAGAAAAACCCAAACTTTACATTTTCAACTGTACTTTTGCGCTTTGCAATTTACACTTTGAATTATTTCCCCCTTCACACAGTTACAGAATAAAAATCAAAGGCTATGAAAACAATACTTACAATACTCTTATTCCTTTTCTTCCTTCCCGCTCTTAAAGCCCAGGACGAGAGGGAAGTGAAGATGGGCGACACAACTATCGTTATCAAGAAATACTATATGGGTTTCCTTAAAAAAGGACCGAACAGGACACACGATTCGCTTACCGCTGCCCAGATTCAGAAAGGACACCTCGAACACCTAAACAAACTCGGCAAGGATGGAATAATATGCATGGCCGGTCCGTTTGCAAATGACGATGAGTTCCGGGGCATCCTTGTGTTCACAACAAAGACGAAGGAAGAGGCGGAAAAATACGAATCCGAAGATCCTGCCGTTAAATCCGGTCGGCTAATTCTCGAAGTGCGAGAATGGTGGTCTATGAAGGGGGCGGTTCTCAAATAGCAGTTAACATTTAGCAATTAACAATTAGTAATTAATAATTAGTAATTATTTTTACAGACCCATACAATTAAATACGGGAAGTCGCACAATTTTTACATTTTTAAATGTAAGTTTGCAATTTGCATTTTGAATTTTGCATTAAGGACGACGCTCTCTTCGCGGCACCATGGGCCCGTCAGGGAGCATTATGATTTTCTTCTCGGCCACAACGGTTGAAGAGGCCTTGTCCGTTATTGTAAGCTTAAAAACACCGAAGTCTTTTTTCGCCATTTCTTCCGGATCGATATTTTCAGGCGAGAACATTTCACCAAACATAAAATCGAGAGACACTTTTTCGAACATGCTGTTCTTTCTGTCGGCCAGCGTGTAGTTAAGAGAGCCCTCCTTTATTGCGTTGTCGCTTCTGTCTGTTATTTTGTAATTGAAGACGCCCGAGAGGACAGAGCCGAGATTGTTATACACCTCAAAGAAAAGAAAGAAATCCCTGTGTCCGAAGACGTTATTGCTTATAAGCGGCGTGATTTCCTTCTCCCCCGCACCGGTAGAGCTTATTTCAGATACAAGCATTATGTCGCTTAACGTCACCGGCGCGGATGTGAAATTCTTTACTTTTATTTCGTCTGTTCTGCGGTGTTCTTTTTTTGAATTCCTGTCGTTCAGAACGGTTTCGAGTTTGTACGCGCCCGGAGAAAGAAAATAGTTATAAAGGTAAAATTCGGATTTTTTCTGTTCTGTTTTGAACGCCTCTTCTCCGAAAGAAAAATTCTCCGTGTATGATTTCTGAAAAACAGTTTTATCGTTCGCGTCATAAAGGGTCACAAAAATATCGAACTCTGCCGAATAACCCGTCTTGGTTTTTGAAAAAAGTATGTTAGAGCGCGGAACCTCCAGGAATAAATCAAGTCTCGGACTTAACGAGTCTATATCGTAGAATACGAGCGGGTTGACAAAAAACGGCTCACGCGCGAAGTTCGGCATCTTCGGGCCGACCCCGTTTCTTATCTGTGAATATACCGGCAACGCTGCCAGCAAAAGAAAAGCCAATATTGCGAAAATACGCCGTTTCATTTGTTTACAGAAATCAAACATAACAAAAGTATAAACCACTTTCAAAACAATACCCGTTCTATTTCTTTGTCTTTCCCAAAGCGCCGCTACACAGAATCACTCCGTGTATAGTATAGACGCTTTTGCTCTTAAAATCCCGCGCATTCTTGTTCGTTCCGTTTCATCCCGCGGGCAATAGAAAAAAATCTGTGACTATCTGTTTAATCCGCTCTTTCTGTGTTCTGTTTAAGACAACAAAACACGGAATTTCACGTATTTAAAAAGAGTTGTTATAATTATAAAAGACAGTTAATTTAACCTAAACAAAATAAAACCGATAATGAAAATTAAACTCTTTTTACTGCTGTTCGCGATTCTTTCCGCGGTCAGCCTCTATTCACAGGAAAATACATGGTACACGACCGTCCTGAAGGAAAATTTCGTAGATAAGAACGGAAATCCCGTTACCGGCAAGGGCGTTGTCGTGGGCGACATTGATTCGGGCGTTGATATTTTTTCGCCCTTCTTTTTCTTCGCCGATGGCGGCGAGTTCAACTGGATTGACGTCGATAAGGACGGAAAATTCACTCCCGGTATCGACGCTGTCGACCTCAACAACGACGGCGTTCAGAAAGGCGGCTCGGTTCTCCGTTATATAGAAATGAAGAACAACACGTATAATGTTCTTAAAATGGATAAGAACAACTACAATCCCGATATGGATTTCCTCTACGTCGATGCCAACAGCAACGGCAAGAGGGATTTCGGCGAGAAGGACGGCTTCTCCGAATCTGACGCGACATACGGAGAACAGCTTTTCATCGCAATTGACGCCAACGCCAACGGCCAGCTGGACCCGGGCGAAAAAATTATCGCACTGAAGACATCAAAAGTCAGAGCGGTGCGCGAGAAGAACGGCACGATAAGAAGAAGAGGAATCGATCTGATTAAAACCGAACCCGACACAATTAAACACGGCACGAGCGTTTCAGGCATCGTTCTCGGCGGACACGCGGGAGTACAGAAGATGCACGGCTTCGCGCCCGACGCGGAACTCGTAATGGCAAATATAGAATACGCCTATACTCCGCGCTTTGTGCGCACGTTCCCGGACTTGCTGAGATTTCTGAAAGACGAAAAAGTTAATATACTTCTTTTTGAAGACGGCGAATGGATGTGGGAATACATGGACGGCTCTACAGAGGAAGAACTTCTGACGAATGAAATCGCACGCTCGGGAATCACTGTCATAGGCGGAGGCGGCAACCTCGCTTCGGGCAATATGATTATACGCGACAAACTTAAAAAAGCGCAGTTAACCACATATTACTTCTCAAGCCCCGCTACGGGCGAAGGAAAGAAGAACGACGCTTCGTTCGTTTCGTTCCTCTGGAAAGGCAAAGATAAGCACCCCGTGTTTCAGGTGCTGACACCCGACAACACGCTTTCTCCCGAACTTAAAGACGGCTCGGGATTCATTCACGTCGGAAAATACAATATATATTACGCAAGAGAAGTATCGCCGAGAAACACAGTAATGTTCAAATTCCAGTTCTCGGAAAAAGACTCGAACACTGTTGAAGGTAAATGGCAGGTTCGCGTGCACGCGAAGGACGGCGATGTTGACCTGTGGGGATTCATAGTGGATATCACGCAGTCCTGGGGCGGCACGACGAAGTGGGAAAACAAGGACAAGATAACTCCGGAAGGCTCCGTAACATTTCCCTGCACAGCCGACAGCTGCATAGCGGTCGGAGCTTACACCGTCAATTTTGCATGGGGGCCCGAGGATAAAATCGGAAACCTCTGCAATTACAGCGGACGCGGTCTGAACATATCCGGCAAGCGCGGCATCGACATCAGCGCGCCGGGTCACTCGACGTTCACGGTATCGACAAACAACTCATACACGCTCTTCAGCGGAACGAGTTCAGCGGCGCCGCACGTTGTAGGAACGGTTGCATTGCTTCTGTCTATAAACCCGTCGCTCACGCATTCGCAGATAAGAAACATACTCATTCAGACTGCCACACAGGACGAATTCACGGGACCTGTCCCGAACACAAACTGGGGTGCGGGAAAACTCAATCCAGAAGGAGCAATTAAATACGTACTAGGAAATTAAAATAAACATAAAACAGGAGACAGAATGCAGCATCAGATTTTATTTCAACCGTCAGAAGCTCTGGTACACATTTCTTTGAACGAAAACGAAGAGGTGCAGGCCGAAGCAGGCGCAATGGTATTTAAAAGCTGGAACGTTGAGATCGAAACCTCGGCCAAGGGGGGTATTTTCGGAGCGCTGAAAAAATCGGTTCTCGGCGGCGAATCTTTTTTCACCAACAAGTTCATTGCAAAACAGGGGGCAGGTGAAATTGGTTTTACCGCGCCGTTCCCCGGCGACATCAAAAATTTCGACCTGAAAGGCGAGACGATGTACATACAGTCAGGGTGTTTTGTCTGTTCGGGCACGGGAGTCAATCTCGATACGAGCTGGGGCGGAGCAAAGGGCTTTTTCGGAGGTCCCGGACTTATAATGCTTAAAGCAACGGGAACGGGTCCCTTGTTCGTTAATTCTTTCGGAGCTATGTTCGAGAAGAAACTGGTGAACGACAGGTTTATAGTGGACACGGGACATATCGCGGCTTTCACCGACGGCCTTACGTTCAACATCAAAAAAGTCGGCGGGCTTAAATCGACTCTTTTCAGCGGCGAAGGCCTTGTTGCGGAATTCAACGGTACCGGCACACTGTGGATTCAGACAAGAAACCAGAGTTCATTCCTTGAATGGATAATTTCGAGGCTGCCGAAAAGCTCATCTTAAATAAAAAAGTAGTTATATATATGCAAGCGGAACACTTCGTGTTCCGCTTTTTTATTCTCTGTTACGGGGAATTACGGCTTTGTGATATCGGCGGCGTTAAACCCCGCACCATTATTTGAATTTATAACTAACTTATTTTATCCTATTTTAAAGCCCGGATTGTTTTCCGGGCTTTTTCTATTTCATTAAACTGTTCATGGAGAATATAGTCGCAATCGTCGGAAGGCCTAACGTAGGCAAATCAACACTGTTCAACCGCATAATGGGCAAACGCGTTGCCATCGTCCACCACCAGAGCGGCGTTACGCGCGACAGAAATTACGGCGAGGCTGAATGGACGGGAAAGAAGTTCTTCCTCATCGATACGGGCGGGTTCGTGCCCGATTCCGACGAGGAGTTCAACAAGCACATACGCGAACAGGTGAAAATCGCGATAGAAGAGTCCGATAAGGTCATTTTCGTCTGCGACGGCGAGAACGGCCTGCATCCCATAGACAATGAAATTGCGAACAACCTGCGCAAATATTCTCACGGCAAACAGATTTTTCTCGCCGTGAACAAACTCGACAGCTCGAAGCGCGATTTCAACAAGAACGAATTCTTTTCGCTCGGGCTCGGCGACCCGTACGGCATTTCAGCCCTCTCGGGCAAGGACGTCGCCGATCTGCTCGACGATATCGTAAAGGATTTCGGCGAGATTACGGAAGACGACGACAAACGAATCAAGTTCGCGGTCATCGGAAGACCGAACGCGGGGAAGTCATCGATAGTGAACGCCATACTCAAACAGGACAGGAACATAGTCACCGACATTCCCGGAACCACGCGCGATTCAATCGACTCTGAAATCAAGTATCACGGCGAAACCCTTGTCCTTATTGACACCGCGGGGCTTCGCAGAAAAAGCAAGATAAAGAAGAACGAATCTCTTGACTTCTTTTCAACCGTCAGAACTTACAAGTCGCTCGAAAGATGCGACGTGGCGATTCTCGTTATCGACGCCACACTCATAATGGAAGGCATGGGCGCGGTTTCGGATTTCAAGCACTCCGACTTCCGTCTCGACAAGCAGGACGTCAAGATAATCGAAGACGTTTTCAACTATAAGAAGGGACTGCTGATAGTGGTCAACAAGTGGGACCTGATAGAAAAAGACTCCAAGACAACAACGCTTATTGAGACAAAAGTATCAGAACATTTAAAGAGTTATAACTTCCTTCGCTTCGTTTTCATATCGGCTTTGACGAAGCAGAGGATACACAAAGTAATAGAGGAGGCCAAAGCCGTTTACGACGAACGCGCGAAGCAGATTAAAACATCCGCTTTAAACGACGTCATGTTCGATGAAATAAGGAGGATGCCTCCGCCGGCTGTAAGGGGGAAGGAAATAAAAATAAACTACGTTACACAACTGAAGAGTTCGCCGCCCGTATTCGGATTCTTTTCAAACGAGCCCTCGCTGATTACAGAGAACTATAAACGGTATCTGGAGAAAAAGATCAGAGAGCATTTCGGTTTCTCGGGAGTCCCCGTATCGCTGGTTTTCAAGAAGAAAAATTAACAATAACATATTGATTAAACAATATGATAACCGAAATTTTCACTTCGGCTACGTACGGCGTGGACGCGTTCACAATCCGCGTGGAAACGCACCTGGACTCCGCAATGCAGCCGAGTTTCGCGGTCGTCGGTTTACCCGATAATACGGTTAAGGAGGCGAGGGACAGGGTTTCGGCGGCAATTAAGAATTCCGGGTTTGATTTCCCGAGAGGGAAGAGAATAACGATTAATCTTTCCCCCGCGGACGTGAAGAAAGAAGGCTCCGGTCTCGATCTGCCGATAGCCATAGCGATACTCACCGAGACGAGCCAGATTAAACCCGATAAAGTAAAACGATTTATAATTCTCGGCGAGCTTTCTCTCGACGGCAAGATAAGAACTGTCGCGGGAGTTCTGCCGATAGCGATAGAAACGCGCAGGCACGATTTCGACGGACTGATAATTCCGAGAGACAATGCCGATGAGGGCGCAATAGTAGGCGGGATAAATATTTACCCGTTCGATAACCTAACGGACGTCGTCAATTTTCTCAACGACGAACTCGAAGTGGTTCCGCACAAAGTCGAAGAGAAAGAGATTTTCAAGACCGACAGGGATTTTCTTCTCGACTTTTCAGATGTGAAAGGACAGGAAGAAGTAAAGCGGGCAATGGAGATAGCCGCGGCAGGCGCGCACAACATCATAATGATAGGCCTTCCGGGCTCCGGAAAGACAATGCTGGCAAAGCGTTTGCCGTCAATACTTCCGCCGCTTACGCGTGAAGAAGCGCTCGAGACGACGAAGATACATTCGATTGCCGGAATTCTTCCGCCGGGGAAGTCACTGATAACAACGCGGCCGTTCAGGTCGCCTCATCACACTGCCAGCGATGTCTCAATTGTCGGCGGGGGAGTGAACGCGAAGCCGGGAGAGATTTCTTTCGCGCATAACGGAGTTCTTTTTCTTGACGAGTTGACGGAGTTCAAGAAAAATGTACTTGAGGTTCTCCGTCAGCCGCTGGAA
The DNA here is from genome assembly GCA_903831845.1 of uncultured Ignavibacteriota bacterium. Taxonomy (GTDB): domain Bacteria; phylum Bacteroidota; class Ignavibacteria; order Tepidaquicellales; family Tepidaquicellaceae; genus CAIKZJ01. The sequence continues at coordinate 7,567 of CAIKZJ010000238.1, read as the reverse complement.
GACAAGGTAATAACCGTTTCGAGGGCGAAAATAACCGTGCAGTACCCGAGCAATTTCATGTTCGTGGCGGCAATGAACCCAACGCCGGCAGGAACGCAGAAAGAAATGAGCATGTACAACGGTTACGATATTCAAAGATTTCTTTCGAAGATATCCGGACCGATTCTCGACAGGATAGATATACACATTCACGTAAACCCCGTCGACATAAACGACCTCTCCAGCAAGAGGGAATCGGAGCGGTCCGAAAAAGTCCGGGAGAGGGTGGTCCGCGCCAGGGAGATCCAGCTGCGGAGGTTCAAAAACCTGAAGGGAATATACTCGAACTCGAACATCGGCTCGAAGGAGCTGAAGGAATTCTGCCGGCTTAACAGGGCGGGCGAGGAAATACTTAAGACCGCAACAGGAAAGTTCGGATTATCCGCCCGTGCTTACGACAAAATCCTGAAGGTGGCCCGCACTATAGCGGATTTATCGGGCACGGCAGACATAGAATCGGCGCACATAGGCGAAGCGGTCCAATACCGCAGTCTCGACAGAACAAACTGGGTGTATTAACCAGAATTTGTCATTCCCGCGAAACCGCGAAGCGGTTCGCTCCATAAAGCGGGAATCCATACAAAAACAGTATGGAAATCGTTTGCATTTCCAAGGAAAGACCGAAAATCGATAGTCCTTGGATTTGTAAAACGGAACGATGTTTCACGTGAAACAGTTTTAATTAAGGCAAAGCAACACGCGGATTGTTTCACGTGAAACAATACGCAAATATTGGATATTTGAGCAGAAATAAAGATAAATATTACGACATTATCGTCATAGGAGCCGGTCATGCCGGCATAGAGGCGTCCTGCGCAGCCGCTAAAATGGGGCTGTCCGTGGGGATTGTCACGATGGATATCAATGCCATCGGCAGGATGAGCTGCAACCCGGCGATAGGGGGTACCGCAAAGGGGCATCTTGTCAAGGAAATCGATGCTCTTGGCGGCGTCATGGGAATCCTTGCCGATGAGACGGGAATTCAGTTCAAGATGCTGAACAAATCCAAGGGTCCGGCGGTATGGTCGCCCAGGTGCCAGTCGGATAAAAACCTGTACTCTATTCACGCCGCAGAGTATCTGAAGAAGCAGGACGGTCTGACAATCATTCAGGATATGGTAAAGGAAATCCTTGTAGATGAATTCTCCGGCGACGGCGGGTATAAGTATTCTGTAAAGGGAATTAAAACCGAACTCGGCTATGAATTCGGATGCAAATCCGTTATAATCACTTCCGGAACGTTCCTGAACGCAGTAATGCACACGGGCAGGGAAAAATCCGAAGGCGGGCGCGTCGACGAGAGATCCGCAACGGGACTTTCAGAATGTCTGCTCAAAATGGGATTTGTCACTGGCCGCTTAAAGACGGGCACACCGCCGCGTCTCGACAAACATACAATTGACTTTTCAAAAACGGATGTTCAGCCCGGCGACACAAAGCCCGTGCCTTTTTCGTTCAGGACGAAATTCGATAAAATGAGTTTTCCGAATCAGAAACAGGTCGATTGTTTTCTTACGCATACAAACGAACACACACACGAAATATTAAGAACCGGTTTCGATGATTCACCGATGTTTACGGGCAGAATAAAGGGTGTCGGACCGCGTTACTGTCCTTCAATCGAAGATAAAATATCCAGATTTTCCGACAAACCGCGTCACCAGGTATTCCTGGAGCCGGAAACTCTCGACGGCGACACGATTTATATGAACGGCTTCTCGACGAGTCTGCCGCTTGAAGTTCAGGAAAAAGCCGCGCGAACTGTTCCGGGGCTCGAAAATGTCAGAATATTGAAGCAGGGCTATGCCGTTGAGTATGACTTCTTCCCGACTTACCAGATATTTCCGACACTCGAGACGAAAATCGTATCCGGACTTTACAACGCCGGACAGGTGAACGGCACGTCAGGTTACGAAGAAGCCGCGGCCCAGGGTTTGGCAGCGGGTATTAATTCGGCACTTAAATTATTGAAAAAAGAGCCGTTTATACTAAAGAGAAGTGAGGCGTACATCGGGGTTCTGATCGATGATCTGATAAACAAGGTGCCGGAAGAGCCGTACAGGATGTTCACTTCATCGGCAGAATACAGACTGATGCTCCGCCAGGATAACGCCGATCTGCGCCTTATGGAGAAAGGGTTTGAACTCGGACTGCTTGAAGAACGATACCTTAATTATTTAAGGTATAAGAAAAACCTCATCGAAGAGGGCGTGAAACATTTCCGCGCCAACACGATAAGTCCGAAGAGCGTAAACGAATTACTGAAACAAAAAAATTCTTCGCCTCTTTCGCAGAACGATTTTCTCGCTAACATACTGCGCCGCAGCGAAATAAACATCGGCGAACTCATCGCGCTGGAATCCTTTCCCGGCAACGGTTTCGGCGAAGAGTTAAGAAAACACGAAGACGTGCTCGAACAGATAGAGATAGAAATTAAATACGAAGGATACATAAGACGCCAGGAAGAACAGATAGAAAGTTTCAACCGCAACGAGGACCTGAAGATACCGCGCAACTTCAATTACGACAGGATTAAATCGATATCCTCCGAGGCTCTCGACAAACTCAACAAGATAAAACCCGCATCGATAGGCCAGGCAATGCGTATAGCCGGTGTGCGCCCCTCTGATATCTCCGCCATTTTAATATACATGCGCGGTTGATTTATGAAATCGCGGCGAAAAGTTTTATAATCAATCCGGGTATTGTGTTCCCGGTTCCGGCATAAGATTGCGCCTCAGAAAAAATCTTTCATGCGCCCACACTAAAATAAACAGCGCGAACAGCACGGGGAAATTATTTCCGAGGTAGAGCGGTTTGAACGAGTAAGGAAACATCGTCATTGAAACAAGAAACGAAATCAGAAACACGAAATAAACATTATACTGTTTGTTAACGTATCCCTGAAGAATGAGGGCGGCAGGCAGGTAAAGCAAGGCAAGTTTATAATCGTGGCTTACCGGCGGAATTATCATCGCGCCTATAGCGCAGGCAAAAAAGAGAACTTCACTGAAACCTTTTTCTTTTCTTTTGACCGCGCTCCTTATCATGTCGCCTGTCAGAATAAGGTACACGCCAAGAAGAAAATAATTCAGGGGCGCGCTTATTGCCGCGGTCCATGCAAGCCAGCCCATGCCGAGCCTTTCAACCGCTTTCTCCGAAACAAGTTTAATGAACGAGGATATAGAGTGGTTTCCGGTCCAGGAGATCGAATCGGACGAGTAGAGTGTAACGTTATTTATAAAATCCCTGAATATACCGGCGCCGAGTATAAACAACAGCAGAAAGTTCACGGCAGCAAGTCCCGCAAACCTGTACAGGTTCTTCTTCCACAGAGACCAGTCGTCTACAAGCATCAGAGCGAATATCGCGGGGTAGAGTTTAAGCTGCGCCGCAACTGTTATCAGAACGTATGAAAGAAATCTTAAACGCGGTTTCTTGTGAAACAGCCACACGCCGAGAGCCGCGAAAGTATAAGCGATCGTGTTGAACTGCCCGCGCTCAAGTTCGAACAAAAATCCGTAAGAAAGAAAAGCGAGAATCCCCGCTGCGGCAAAAAATGAATATTTTTTTTCGGTCAGTTTTGCAGGCAGAATAAAAACGTATACCGAATAGAGAAAAAGAGTCAGAGCGAGTATTATGATATATGAAGCCGTATGCCCGGAAAAAACAAAAGGCGCGAAGAACAAAGTCGAGAAAGGCGGATAATAATTTTCCCCGGAATAAGGGCTTGCGCCTAGACTGTAATAATCAGCGTTGAACTCAAGTATTGTTTTCAAATCGTTGCCTGGTACAGGAGCAAAAGGAAGATACCTGCCGAACATTCCCGATACGGACGGGTTTACGGCAAGGGGCAGCGCAAAAAACAGAAGCAGTGCGAGTGCATAACCGGCCGCGGCCGCGGTTAAAACGCGTTTTGTTTCCGGGGTTACAGGCATCGTAATTTATATTGTTGAATAATCGGCACCATGTTTTAAATATAAAATTAACAAATAATTGTCTGAATCGAAAGATATTAGAATTATTAAAAAAGATTTCTTATATTACAGCAGGCAGAAATATTCAGGGAAATTCATTATTACTTCTGTAACTCCATTCTAAAGAGGAACTTTTGAGGGAAATCCGCCGGCTCGGGCGGGAAAAACAGACCATACGGATTGCAAGGCCGTACGGAGTTCTTAAAAGTTATTTTGAATTTATAACCTTATCTGGAGGTAAAATGAAAAAGGGATTACTTGTTTCTTTCTTTCTGCTGTTGATGGTTTTCGCCGGTTCGTCATTCGGGCAGGGTATAACCGATGAGTACGGAACGCAGAACTTCAACGCATATCTCGGCGGACTCGGACTTACCGTAAGTTACGCAAACATAAACCACCACACAGATTTTAATCTTGACACAGCCGGCACGCTTGAAGCGTGGGTATATCCCACGACGGTGACCGGAGCGACGAGATGCATAGTTTCAAAAGGGGCGTCGTCGACCGTGTCGTTTCTTTTCGGTATAAACGGTACGACCGGAAGATTATATTTTAGAATAGGGGGCACTGATTTTTATAATACAGACGGAGCGGCGGTTCCGCTTAACGTCTGGTCGCACGTTGCGGTATCCTGGTCGGGCGGTCCGTCTTACGGAGTAACGTTCTGTCTTAACGGCGCGCAGACCGGTTCCGTAGTTTACTCTTCGGGTCCGTTTTACGCGAACAACGATCCGCTTAGAATAGGCGGCAGTCAGGCGTTTCCGTCTTATGTTTTTATCGGCAATATCGATGAAGTAAGATTATGGAAGCGCTCAAAAACACCCGCGCAGATTGCCGCTAACAGATTTATCGGGCTGGGCGACGGGGATAACGCCAATTCCTGGAACGCATTAACAGGCGGAAAATATTATGACGGACTTGTTTCTTCCTGGACGTTCAATACGTCCGGCACCGTCATTACCGATTATATAGGATATCACACCGGTAATTATGTCGGAAGCGCGGCATCAACGCAGACGGTTCTGGGCGTTCCGGTGCCTTATAACTTCGCGTTGAAACTCGGCGGAGGTCAGTATGACTACGTTTCAATCCCCACAAACACTGCGTTTAATCAGACATCTGACGGAACAATCGAGATGTGGTTCAAACCCCTGTCGGTTACAAATGAACAGGTGCTTATGTCGAAAGGGAGTACATTCTCCACTCTGTCGTTCATGCTGGGTGTTGCCCCCGGAGGTAAACTTTATTTCGGAACGGGAACAAACACGGCGCTTAATTCTACCGGCACAGCGCTTACCGTAAACCAGTGGAACCATATCGCCGTTACATGGGCGACAGTCGGCTCGACTTTTGACGTCAGGTTCTACAAGAACGGCGTACAGAACGGTTCGGCGTCAACAATTCCTAATTCATTCCCCGTCAACACCGACGCCTGCATTATCGGGAATTCGGGCATTTACAATCTTCCGGCAAACGGTTTTATCGACGAAATAAGATTGTGGAATCCGGCAAGAACAGCCGACCAGATAAAGCAGTATATGTTCGTTTCCGCAAGGTCGTTTTCGACGCTTACCGGACTTCTTGCTTTCTGGAATTTCGACGGCAACCTGAAAAATCTCGGATCGACAGCGGGCATCGACGCATCACTTAACAACGGACAGGTCAATAACACGCGTCTTAGCGGATACACTAACGACTCGGTATCGGGCGCTTACGGAACGGGTTTTATTTCCCACAGCACGGCCATTAACAGGACCGGCACATCGAATCCTTTCCCGCTGAACTATTACATGAGATATCCGTTCCTGGCGATACCGGATAATTACGTTCCCGGCGTAAAAGATTCTATTACCGTTACGGGACTGCCCGGGACGGTTGTGTCGGTGGAGCTGTTCCTCTCGGTGCAGCACACTTACATAGGTGACCTTACTTTTATACTAAGGGCTCCAAACGGTTCAACGAGAACAATAATATCGGGTAACGGCGGAGCCGGAAAAAACATACTGTCATTTTTTGCGGATGATTTTCAAAACCTGCTTAGCGACGTATCATACCTGCCTCCGTGGGGTTACATAAAGCCTTCGGCGTCTTTCGGAAGTTTCGGCGGAACGACGGCGAACGGAAACTGGATGCTGTGGTGCGTTGACAATATTGCCAACGACGTCGGCATTCTTCAGGGCTGGGGGCTCAAGTTCAACGTGGTTACGGGCGTGAGCGGGGAGAATACCGTTCCCGAAAAATATTCTCTTAGCCAGAATTATCCGAACCCGTTCAATCCGGTAACGAGTATAAAATTCGACGTGAAGAAGAACGGATTCGTATCGCTGAAGATTTACAACACCGCAGGCATAGAAGTAAAAACACTGGTGAGCGAAAACATGAACGCCGGAAATTACGAAGTGACATGGGACGCTTCTTCCTTCTCATCGGGCACGTACTTCCTTAAAATGGAAGCCGGCGAATTCAGGGAAGTAAAGAAAATGATACTGGTAAAATAGCAGTATAAAAATACAGAATCAAAAAGAGGAAAAGAGAGCTATATTTTTTCAAAGCCGCGGAAGACTAAAAAACTTCCGCGGTATTTATTTTTATAGCGGGTTGAATTACGGATTCGCAGGATTTATTGGCCGCTTTTCTGAACCTGTTTCAGGGCCGCGTCAATGTCTTCTTTTATGCGTTCGTACATCATCTTCTGTACATCGTTTTCCGGGGCAAGTTGTTCCAGCTGCGATTTCATTTCGGTAAATTTTTTCTCTTTAACGTCATTGCCGGCGGTATTGTCGGCGGCAAGATTTCTGACCGTAGAGTGAATAAGCAGCATCCGGTATTCTATGTCAATTTTTTCGATTTCGTTGACTTTTTCGACGGATTTCAGATCGCTCTTTTCGGTCTGAACTTCTTCGTGTCTGCCGTTATTGTACTTGCAGTTGGAAGCGTGGACCATGGGAGTTTTGCACGGGTAGTTGCATTCGGCGCAAACGCAATTCTGCGCGAACGTAACGCTTGTAACGGGCTGAATAATAGCCGCCAGCACGAAAAGGGAAACGATAAAAATGAATAATTTCATAATATACAAAGTTTTATAATTGAAGTATTATTAAATCAAATGTCATCATAACAACGCAAAATAACAATGTAGATAGCGAGCCGTATAAACGGTTTTATTGTGAATACCGAATAATACCGCAATAAATGCAGCAAATTCAAACCTAAATTAGAAAGTCCGACAGGTTTCTTCGAATATTGAATTGAAATACACCTCACAATTCGGTATTTTTATAATTCTTATAGCCCGAGTGGCGGAACTGGTAGACGCGCAGGACTTAAAATCCTGTTGGCTGCAAGGTCAGTATCGGTTCGATTCCGATCTCGGGCACAAGACCCCCGTTGAGAAATCATCAGGGGTTTTTCTTTTAAGGAAAGGCGCGTCCCGACGAAGTCGGAATTAGCTTCGCAGAACTTACGTTTGGCTGTAAGGTCAGTATCGGTTCGATTCCGATCTCGGGCACAAGACCCCTTTTGAAAAATCATCAGGGGTTTTTTATTTTAAT
>CAIKZJ010000237.1 GCA_903831845.1 uncultured Ignavibacteriota bacterium | reverse complement strand
TTCGCTGTCGGCATCGTACGACGACCAGAAACCCCCTTCTTCCGAAAGTAATTCCCTCTCAAGGAATTCCGATGTCTCAATAATGATTTTCTTAAATTCAGGCTCACTGAAAAACATACAGGCTTCAGCATACAGGCTCAGCAACTGGGCATTGTCGTAAAGCATTTTTTCAAAATGGGGAACTTTCCAGATCTCATCGGTCGAATACCTGGCAAAACCACCTCCCACATGATCGTAAATTCCGCCAAAAGCAATTTTCGTTAAAGTAAGCCTGACAAAATCAAGGATCTCCCGGTCGTTCTTCACTGATCCGTAATGTAACAGAAACCTGAGGTTGACAGGCATGGGAAATTTTGGGCTTCCCGTGTTTCCGCCATGAACGATAAACGCGCAATCGACGTTGGCGGCAATTACCTGATAATCGCTCTTCGAGCCCGACGCGCGCCTTTTAATTACCGTGCGCCTCGGATATATCGAATTGATTATCGCGAAATCTGAATCGCATACGCTTATCGAGACCCAGTCGCCGACCGCGGGAAAATCCTCTCTCGATTCGGCGGAATATCTCATGTTACCCGTTATCTCCGCGTCAAATTCCCCTTCAGCGGATATGACGGTATAACGCTCTTTATGCTCGGATGTTATTCTGGCAGGAATGAATCCTTCGGTAAGAATTTCTGTTTCGGATTTTCTGAAATCCCCGTTGTACCCTAATTCGGATAAGTCCATGATCAGAACGGCTGAGCCGAATATTCAGGCGGTATATCGATTACCGGAGGCGCCTTCGACTGATTCTCAAACCGCGTATACTCCTGAAGGAACACAAGTTCGAGATTTCCCGGAGGGCCGTTTCTCTGCTTGCCGATTGAGAGTTCGGCTTTCCTGAGTATCTCATCGTACTTCGGGTCGGATTTATCCGGTCTTTCAATAAGGAACGGTCTGTGTATGAAAAGAACTACGTCCGCGTCCTGCTCGATTGCGCCGGATTCGCGAAGGTCGGACAATTGCGGTTTCTTTTCCTTTCCGCGCTGTTCGATGCCGCGGTTCAACTGAGCCGCCGCTACGACGGGTATGTCGAGTTCTTTCGCCAAAGCTTTCAGGCTTCGTGAAACGTGCGCCACTTCAAGGTCGCGCCTTTCGTACGAGCCCTCGCCCTTTAGCAGCTGAAGGTAGTCGACAACCACCATATCGATGTCGCTCTCGTGTTTGAGTCGTCTTGCTTTCGCGCGGAGTTCGAGAACGTTAAGTTCGCTTGTATCGTCTATGAAAAGTTTTATTTTAAGTCTTTGCAACGCCTGTCCGACGCGCGCCCATTCTTCATTCGACGTCTTTCCGCTTTTTAATCTCTGTCCGTCGACTCTCGATTCGCTCGAAATAAGCCTCGTTATAATTTCGTTCTTGGTCATTTCAAGAGAGAAGAACGCGATTTTATAATTCTGCATCGCGGCGTTTCTGGCTATGTTAAGCGTGAGCGCCGTCTTGCCGTGCGAAGGTCTTCCCGCAACGACTATCAGCTCCGACTTCTGGAAACCGAGCGTAAGGTCGTCGAGGAAAGTATATCCCGTCGGCACACCCGGCAGGTTCTTCTTGTCGGCGCCTCTCCTGCTTCCGAGCATTTCGAAAACGCCTTCGATGGATTCTTCGACTGAAACTACTCTCTTTTTTGAAATGGATTCGGATGTATCGAGAATGTCTTTCGAAGCGTCCGCGAGTATCTTGAACGGCTCGGCGGAAGAATCAAAACTTTTTTCAAGCATCTGCGACGCGATGTGAATCAGGTCGCGGAGAATATATTTTTCGTAAATTATCCTCGCGTGGAATTTCGCGTTAGCAGACGAGGAAATGCTTTCGGTTATTTCGAGTATGTATTCGACTCCGCCGATTTCTTCAATCTTCCCCATCCTTCTCAACTCTTCAATCACTGTATGCGGGTCAACGGGCTCGTTCTTGTTGTCGAGCGAAATCATCGCGTAGAAAATGTGTCCGTTAGCCTTGCGGTAAAAATGCTCGGGCGTAATCATCTGAACAACGTCTGTGAAGACCTGGTTGTCGAGTAGTATTGCTCCGAGTACCTGCTTCTCCACTTCAAGCGCGTTCGGCGGCGTCTTTCCGTCGAACGATATCTGCGTCTCTTCGTTAATCCTTGAAGATGCTATCTCAGTTTTTTTTCTCTTTATCATACTCATTCCTGAATAATTGAACGTCTTCCCACGTCGGACGCTTCCAGTTAGGATTGCGCAGAAGCGCCGCCGGATGGTAAGTGACCATTAATTTAGCCGTTATGTCCGAATATTTGAAATTAAAAATTTTGCCTCTCATTTTGCCAAGCGGCTCTTTTGCGCGTAGCATCGTCTGGCCAGCGAACGTGCCGAGACACAGTATGAACTTCGGCCGCACAAGCTCGAGCTGCTTCATAAGATACGGTTCGCACTTGACTATTTCCTCCGGCAGAGGATTCCTGTTCTCGGGCGGCCTGCATTTCAATATGTTGCAAATGAAAACCTCGTCGCGCGTGAAATTAATCGCCTTCAGTATATCCGTCAGAAGATTTCCCGCCCTGCCGACAAACGGTTTTCCCTGTTTGTCTTCTTCGGCGCCGGGCGCCTCGCCTATTAACATCACGTCAGCGGTATGATTGCCAGTCCCGAAAACGAAATTCGACCTCGTTTTGTGGAGAGGACACTTGCTGCATCCGTTTATCTTGCCGTCAAGCTCCGGCATGCTGTCCGATTCCATCCAGTCTTCTTTGATTAGCGCAATCGGACCGGCGTCACGTATAATATTGCCGTCGGATATTTTATCTTTATATTCTATTTTCGCCACCTGCTCGCTTTTAACTGCGGTATCTCCGCCATTTTCCGGAATCTCAATTTCAAGATGTTTTATTTCTTCCAGCGGAATGCGTATATCTTTGTGTTTTCCCGCATATTTAAGATAATTAATGCTGTCTTCGATGAAATTCCTTTTCAATACCGTAGATTTTTATGATAAGTTCTCAAAATATACTAATATTATTTGAAAAAAAGTCCACAAAAAACCGCTTGAGGAATGGAGATTTAAACCGTTAAAACGGTTGGGAGTGGCTGATTCGCATACCCACGGCTGAAGCCGTGGGCCAGGTCGGAGAGACGGGCATTGCGACGGTGAAGGAGTATGCGTTCAAGTTCCGGGGTGACGGATTTTTTTCGTGGTGTATTCTTGTCATTCCCGCGTAGGCGGGAATCAAAACAAGAATGTTAATTCATAGTATACAATTTCAGGTGTTAAACACCTGATTCATTGTTTAGAATTTGATTCCCGATAAGAGTCCCGATATATCGGGATGCAAAGAACGCACATTCGGGAATGACAAATTAAGGGAATATTTCTGCGTGGTTCTCACGCTGGAGCGTGGGAACCAGATGTAGAGGATGTACCGCCTTGCGGCGGTGTGTCAGGTAAATACCTGACGCCACGAACCGGCTCTCAATTACTAATTATTAATTACTAATTATTAATTGAGATGTATTTAGGGTTATAAATTAATAAACAATCTCGTTATTATTGCGTACAAAGAAATGTAAACATACGGAGACATGGACAGAAAAATAAAAATATATCAGGCTGACGCTTTTACGGACAAACTTTTCGGCGGCAATCCCGCCGCTGTTTGTTACCTCGAAAACTGGCTTCCGGATGAACTCATGCAGCA
>CAIKZJ010000236.1 GCA_903831845.1 uncultured Ignavibacteriota bacterium | reverse complement strand
CTGTCTCCGAAATCATATTCGCTGATAAATCTTACAAGGAATTTTTCGAGTTACAATTATGCCGGACGCGATACAGCCCAGACGGTGTTTTTCAAAAACATTTCCAAAGAGGGAACGACATCGCTCAAGGCGGAATATTTCCTTCAGGCGGGAAAGACCAGCCAGTTCAACGCGGGTATAGAAGGGAAACTCGTGAATTTCAGGAATGAAATCCTGAAGGATACGGATACGCTTAACTATATAAATCCCGAAACGAATTCACCGTACGTTCTTCAGGCGGTGAACCTGAACAGTACGACGAACACGTTTAAGGGCGCCGCGTTCGCGCAGTGGACGCAGTATATCGCATCCAGGCTGAAAGTCAATGCAGGCCTGCGTTACGACTATTTTGACTTCATAAATAAAAAGGGATATCTGTCTCCGAGAATTTCATCGTCGCTGAACGTGATTCACGATCTGTACCTGAATCTCAGTTACGGAATCTTTTACCAGTCGCCTTCTTACATCTGGCTTGTCTCGAACGAGTCGAACAGAAACCTTGAGGATATACGAGCCGATCATTATGTCGCGGGTCTTGAATACATGATTCTGTCCGACATGAAAGCGTCGGTTGAGTTTTACTATAAGAAGTACGACAGGTATCCGGTCAGCACGGCAAGGCCTTATTTCATACTTTCGAACAACGGCGGTGATTTCGAAACGGAGAACGCGTTCGGTCTTGAGCCTCTGATCTCTGAAGGGACGGGTTATTCGAAAGGAATGGAAATATTCATACAGAAGGCGTTGTCCGACAATTATTATTTCAACATTAATTTTTCTCTGTTCACGGCGAAATACAAATCGCTGGACGGTATTGAACGCAACAGCGATTTCAACAACAGGATTTTATTCACGGCATACGGCGGATATCTGTTCGGCGACGGATGGCAGGTCTCGACTAAAATACGTTTCGCGGGCGGAAGACCTTACACGCCGATCAATCCCGTGAACGGATATCAGCTTGTAGCGGATTACAATTCAATCGCATTGCCGGATTATTATTCCGTGGACGTAAGGGTTGACAAGAAATGGAGTTTCAGCAAATGGACGCTTGTGACCTATATCGATATTCAGAATCTGACTAACAGGAAATCTGTGTCGCAGTATGAATGGAATAAATACACGAGGGAAATAAAGCAGCGTGACGGGATTGGCGTACTGCCTTCAATAGGCATAAACGCGATGTTTTAATTCATTATCCGACTGCCCCGGCATGTAACAAGTATGATAACCGGGAGTCTTCCCCTGAAGAGGGGTGAGACTCCCGGATACTGTTAATATCGTTGTCTTAAGGAAACACTAAAATTGACATTATTCCGTATTTATAACTTTTTATAAACCCTCAAAATGTTTAGTTTACGCAATATTTTAACATTATGAAAAAATTAATATTTGCCATAATAATATTGTTCTTATTCGCCGATTCGCAGGCGCAGTTATTCAACAAGTTTTCGATTGCCGCCGGACCGGTTTTCGGGTGGAACATTCCATCGTTTACCGATCTTAACGCGGAGCTGAAGAAAGCGGGCATGGACGAGTTTTCAAAAGACGGCGTTTTCGCGACAGGCGGGGGCGGGTTTATAGACATACCCGTAATAAAGGGACTGCGCTTAGGCGGTTACGGGTACGGTTACACTGCATCGAAGACTACATCTTTTACGAGCAATTCGAAAGTCGCGCAATATTCATATACTGCGGGGTTGATTTCTATTGAGTATTCAAGGAAACTCGGAAAGAGATTTGACTGGACCGTTGGCGGGATGATGGGAATCGGTTCATCTAACCTTAAGCTGGTCAATTTTGCGAATTCGGTTAAGGAATGG
>CAIKZJ010000235.1 GCA_903831845.1 uncultured Ignavibacteriota bacterium | reverse complement strand
TGGAAGAAGCCGAACGAGTAAGCGCCGACTCCTATAGCCATAATCATATAGCCGAGCTGGCTGATTGTGGAATACGCCAGCACTTTTTTAATATCGTTCTGTGTAAGAGCAATAGTTGCCGATATAAAAGCCGTTATTACGCCGATGAAAGTAATTACCGTGAGTGCATCGGCGGAGAGCATTACGAAAATTCTCGCTACGAGATAAACGCCTGCGGCGACCATCGTCGCGGCATGGATCAATGCTGAAACCGGAGTCGGGCCTTCCATAGCGTCCGGAAGCCACACATGCAGCGGGAACTGCGCAGATTTGCCGACTGCGCCGCAGAACAAGAGGATGCCTGCCGCTGTCAGCGTTCCGCCCGCGAGTTTTCCCGCTTCCACGCCCGCGAATATGTCAGTGAACGTGAATGAACCGATTGTAAGGAACACAATCGATATTCCCAGGAAGAAACCGACGTCGCCGACTCTGTTGACTATGAAAGCCTTCTTAGCGGCTTCCTGCGGAGCCTTCTTTTCATACCAGAATCCTATAAGGAGATACGAGCTGAGTCCGACGAGTTCCCAGAACACATACATGAGAAGTATGTTATTGGTGAGAACAAGTCCGAGCATCGAGAAAGTGAACAGCCCGAGGTACGAGAAATACTTCTTATATTTCGCGTCGCCTTCCATGTACTTCACGGAGAACAGGTGTACGAAGGAACTGATGGCGTTCACAACAACGAGCATAACAGCCGTGAGCGCGTCAATCTGGAATCCCGCGAAGAACTTCTGCAGTCCGAGGAACGAATTCTGTCCAAGGTTGAACCATTCCAGGTTCAGTTCATACTTTCCGGTCGTGCCGAATACGAATAATATGAATCCGGAAAACGCCAGGTTGAGGAACAACAGCGTTGTCGCGAGCCAGTCTCCGCCTCTCGGGAGTTTATTCCCGAAAAATGCGAGAATCAGGAAACTGAGCATCGGTATCAGCAGGACAATTAACGGCAATTTATGTAATGCAAATTCCATTATATAATAATTTTAATCTTTCATAGTATTCGCTTCGTCGATATCGACGGTGGCGAAGTTATTGTAAAGGTTTAACACAATGCCGAGCGCAATTGCAGCTTCGGCAACCGCCAGGATAATGACGAAAATCGAGACCACCTGACCGTCGACGCCGAGACCGTTGTATCTTGAAAAAGCGACAAGGTTGATGTTCGCGGCGTTAAGGATAAGCTCAATACCCATAAGGACGAGTATCGCGTTCCTCCGTGATATCATGGCGAACAGGCCGAGTCCGAAGAGAATCGCGCCGAGCGCCAGATAATGATTTAAACCAATTTCCATTTTATTATAATTAAACTTTTAATCTTTAATTTTTCTTGCGAACATCGCCGAGCCGATAAGCGCGACCAGCAGGACGACAGAAGCGATTTCAAAAGGCAGAAGATAGGTCGAAAGCAGCGCCTTTCCTATATGCGTTATAGTCTCTTCGTTCTCGACCGCCTGCTTTATGTTCCATTTTGTCGAAAATATTATGAAGATCAGAATCGTAACGATACCGAGCGAGAAGATCACGGACGGAATAACGTTCAGGTTCTTTGTCTTAAGTTCGACATTGGTAATCTTAGTCGTCAGCATGACGCCGAATATCAACAGTATCAATATGCCGCCGACGTAGACCATGATCTGCGTAATCGCGATGAAATCCGCTTTCAGAAGTACATAGATTCCGGAGATTGCGAACAGCGTGAAGAACAGCGCGAACGCGGAATGGATAACGTTCTTGTTGAACACGACCATAACCGCCGAGACGACGATTATAAACGCTAAGACATAAAAAAGTATTGTTGTAATTGGCATATTAAGACTCTTTAGTATTATCTGATTCTGTTTTTGTTTCGCCCTTATTCTCGGCGGGTTTCGGTTCGGCAGCTTTTTTAGCAGCTTCCTCGGCCGCGAGGGCTTTTTTCTTTTCCTGCTCGGCATTATATTCCGCGAGCATTTTCTTTTTCTGCTCTCCCTGTTCGGGTGTAAGGTCGGAGAACTGGTATTTGAGCTCTTTCCTTGTATAGGTAGAATACTCGAACACGTCAGTCATGTATATGCACTCAGTCGGGCACGGGAAAACGCAAAGCTGGCAGAAGCAGCATTTTGCAAAATCTATCGTGAAGTTAGTAACGTGCAGCGCTTTCTTCTTTCCCTGCGAGGTCGTGCCTGTCTTGCCGACTATATCGCCCGGAACGACTTTAACGGTTTCAATGTCGATGCAGCTGACGGGGCACGCTTTAGCGCACTGGTCGCAGCCGATGCAGTCTTCCATGTTGACGAAAAGGCGGTTCCTTTCGCGCTCGGGCAGCTGAAGTCGCTGCTCGGGATACTGTATGGTCACGCTTTTGCGGAACATCTGCTTTACAGTTATCGACATCCCAACCATTATTGTTGAAACTGCCTGATAGATATGATTGAAATACGCTTTCATTAAAAAATATATTTTAAACTTTTATGTTAAAATTATGTAAAGACCGACCAGGAACAGATTAACGAGAGTTATCGGTATTAAAAACTTCCAGCACATGGTCATAAGCTGGTCAATCCTGACTCTCGGCAGAGTCCATCTGAGCCACATCATTACAAACACAAGGAACAGACTCTTGGCAAGGAACCAGAACACCTGGAAAACGGGAGTGTTCAGGAACGGGACAAGATCTCCGAAAGGCGACTGCCATCCGCCGAGGAACAGTGTCGTGACGACGCCCGAAACGGCGAACATCTGCGCATATTCCGCCAGGAAGAACATAGCGAACATCATTCCTGAATATTCAATATGCACGCCGGCGACGAGTTCAGAATCGGCTTCGGTAAGGTCGAAAGGAGTCCTGTTAGTTTCAGCAAGCGTCGAGATGAAAAGAATAACCGCCGAGACCACCATTATTGGGATTAGGACTATCTTTATGACCGAGCCGGGACCTCCGAAGATGTACCAGTTAAGAATTCCGCCCGACTGAATTTCGGCGAACTTCTGCATGCTAAGCGTTCCCGCGAGCATTACAACGACGAGAGCCGAAAGTGCCGTGGGGATTTCATAACTTACTATCTGGGCCACAGTTCTCATCCCGCCGAACAGCGAGTATTTGTTGTTCGACGCCCAGCCTGCCATCAGCACGCCGATTACACTTAGCGAAGTGATAGCGAAGAAATAGAAAAGGCCGAGGTTAAGGTCTACGCCGATGTAAACGGAGCTGAAGGGAAGAATCGCGTAACCCATGAATGTGGCCGTAAAGACTATGTACGGCGCGATCCTGAAATACAGCCTGTCAGCGCGGTTAGGAATTATGAGCTCTTTCTGAATCAGCTTTACAACATCGAGGATAGTCTGGAGAAGCCCGAACTTGTCGGTTCTGTTGGGACCGATACGGTTTTGCATCCAGGCGGAGACTTTTCTTTCTCCGAGGACCGCATAGAGCGCGAACACCAGGACCCACACCAGTACCGGAACGGGTATCAGAATGTAAGTCAGCAGGTTATCCCCAAGCCATTGTGTTAATATGTTTCCCAATTTTTATAAATTAAAATTTATTATTATCTGTCAATACAGCCGAGCACGATATCGAAACTGCCGAGTATCATAACGACGTCGGCTATCATGTGGCCTCTGGAAATCTGGTTAATAACGCTGAGGTTGCAGAACGACGGTGACCTTGCCTTTATCCTGTAAGGATTGAGGCTGCCGTCGCTGATTATATAGTATGCCAGTTCCCCTTTCGGCGATTCGGTCCTGACGTAAGATTCGCCGACAACAGGTTTAACTCTTTTCGGCACGGCCGACTGGACATCGCCTTCGGGAATATTATCAATTGCCTGTTCGATTATTCTGAGCGATTGTTCCATTTCATAAGCGCGGACTATATAGCGGTTCCAGCAGTCGCCAACGACGCCTCTTTCGCCCCAGCCTACGCAAACATCAAAATCGAACCTGTCGTATATCGAGTATTTATCGTCTTTTCTGAGATCGAACTTCACTCCGGAACCGCGAAGTGTCGGTCCGGACACGCCCGCGTTGACAGCTACATCCTGCGGAAGAACACCGATGCCGGCAGTTCTTTCGATGAAAATCTTGTTGTACGAAAGCAGGTTGTTAATCTGTTTTATTCTGGGCCTGAAATATTTTATGAACTCCTTGGTTTTTGTCACGAACTCCGGTGTGATATCGTGCGACAGGCCGCCGACCCAAATGTAGTTATAGAGGAGCCTGGCTCCGCAAACCATTTCAAACAGTTCGAGAACCTTTTCCCTGTCCATAAAGCAGTAAAGAAACGGCGTGAAAGCTCCGGCGTCGTTTCCGTAGGTGCCGATAGCGACAAGGTGCGACGCTATTCTCTGCAGTTCGCACATTATCACTCTTATATACTCGACTCTTTCGGGGACTTGAATGCCGAGCAGTTTTTCCGCCGCGAGCACGTAGGCCAGTTCATTATTCATGGAGTTCAGATAATCCATCCTGTCCGTATAGGGAACGACCTGCGGATACGTCATTGCTTCGCAGTGTTTTTCGAAGCATCTGTGAAGGTAACCGAGAACCGGTTTCACGTCGGTAACTATTTCGCCGTTGAGCGTCAGCACGAGTCTGAGCACGCCGTGAGTAGACGGGTGCTGGGGACCCATGTTAATGGTTAGTTCTTCTGTTCTGAGTTCTGACATTTTAATAATGTATAAAATTATATCAATAAGGTACTTTCATCCCGTTATAGAATTCCGGGACCTTGTAATCTTTTCTTAAAGGATGACCTTCCCAGTCGTCGGGAAGAAGAATTCTTCTAAGGTCGGGATGACCTTCGAACACCATTCCGACGAGGTCGAATGCTTCGCGCTCATGCCAGTCCGCGGCCGCCCAAACGTCCGATACAGTCTGTATTTTCGGGTCGCTCTTGGGAATGAGGCATTTCACTATGAGGCTGTGGCCCAGCGCGTAAGAGAACAGGTGGTAAACCACAGCGAGGTTATCCTTGTCGTAATCGACGCCGCTAAGACAGGAGAGATTATCGAACTGCAGCGATTCCTCGTCTCTTAGGAAAAGCGCTACGGCATTGATTTTCGACCTGTCCGCGAAAAAGAACGGGCTGACGGGAACATCAGTCTTCAGTTCACCGATTCCGTCGCCGAATACTTTTTTAAGTTTATTGTAAATATCCGTTATTTCCATGTTATGCAGTGTGTTTTGCTAATGATTGATTTCTTATTTTGTCCTGCAGCTTAATAAGGCCTTCGAGAAGAGCTTCAGGTCTCGGAGGACATCCGGGGACATAGACGTCGACGGGGATTACCCTGTCGATGCCCTTAAGGACGTGATAACCGTGCTCCCAGTAAGGTCCGCCGCAGTTCGCGCAGCTGCCCATCGAGAGTATGTACTTCGGAGCGGGCATTTCATCGTACAGCCTTTTGATCCTTGTCGCCATTTTAAGCGTCACGGTACCCGAAATGAGTATTATATCAACGTGTCTCGGAGAGGGTCTCGGTATAATACCGAACCTGTCGAGGTCGTAATGTGAAGCGGAAGTCGCCATCATTTCAATGGCGCAGCATGCCAGACCGAAGAACATCTGCCACATAGAAGAAAGGCGGCTCCAGTTCAGTAATTTATCCATTGAAGTGATAATGATGTTACCACTTTCGAACTGCTCAACCGAAATGTCAAGCTTGTTTAAAATTCCCATAGATTTATTCTTCGCTTTTGAATATTTGTCTTTCTAATTTTGGTATGACGGGCTGGGGTTTGTCCCAGTAAAGGTCGCCCTTTGCATAGGCATAGATGAACCCGACAATAAGAATAAGCAGAAAAATCGCCATTTCGATGAATGACAACACTCCCAAGCTTTTGAAGACTACTGCCCAAGGAAACAGAAATACGATTTCAACATCGAAAATGATAAAGATGAGAGCTACGACATAGTAACGGAAATTGAATCTCAGCCAGGTGTCACCGACAGTCTCCTCGCCGCATTCATAAGTGGAATATTTTCCTTTGGATGGAAACCTTGGGGCTACTATCTTGGCAGTTATGATCGCGACAGCGATGAAAGCTATCGATATAATCATAAAGACCAGCACTTGCCCAAAATTTGATAACATGAGGTATTTTTCTTTTATGATTAAATGAAATCAAAGTTATAGAAAAATACTAATAAATGAAACTGATTTCGCCGGTATAGTAAGTGGAAATTTTTTTAGAGTTGTTATTATCGGATATTTTTATCTTTATTCCGCCGTCGTCAGCGATTTCAACAACTTCGCCTTTCAACTCCTCGGAATTTTCCGTAACCCTGAAGCTTACCTCCCTGCCGAATATGTCGGTATTCAGCCGCCAGAGTTCCATGAGAATGCTTTCCTGTTCAAGGAGCATCAGGTTTTCGTAGAAACACTTAATGACTGTATTAATCACTTCATTCACGGAAAAATCGGCGCCGAAGATCTTTTTAAGAGAAGTAGCCTTGTGTGATATCTCTTCCGGGAAAGAGTCCTGATTCACGTTGACGCCGAGTCCGATGATGAATTTTTTCGGGTTCTCGTTTATGTTGACAAGTTCGGTTAGAACGCCTGCAATTTTCTTCGAGTTAAGAAGGACGTCGTTCGGCCATTTAAGCCTGAAGAGTCCCTCGGAACCGGAAGCGTTCGCGGATGTTATTTCTTTAAGCGCCCTTAATATTATGTAAGAAGTATAAAAATTGACAAGGTGAACTTTCGATATATCGAGCATCTTAACGAGAGTGACGGTAATGTTTTTGCCTTTATCCGACTGCCAGGACCGTTCGAAACGTCCTCTTCCCTTCGACTGGAATCCGGCAACTATAAGGACGTTATCATCTGTGACTTCAGTTTTCGCGAATTTGTTCGTAGAATCCACTGAATCCAGATAAAATATCTTGCTGATACCGCTGCTGCTCAATTTAACGAAATCAATCACTTTTTTCTTGCAGGTTTATCTTTAGTAGCTTTGTTTTTTTCTTCCTTGTTGTTTTTCGGCTCTTTAACTGCTCTTGCGCTGTTGTCATCTTCCCTGTACTTCACGTACTCTTCCTCTTTTTCGTCATTTTTTATCTCGACCTTATTATTATCGTTCTTGTTTTTATCAACTGATGTTCTGAGGTTATCGTTTTTATAAGTGAGGGCGAGGAAGCAGTCGATTCTGCCCCAGCCCATATACATATCCCAGCCGGGTTTATCCTCGGAAAGATCGCCCGTCCTGTCGCGCGCGGTTTCCTTGATAATGGTTTTAATTTCCTCGGCAGAACGGTTTTTATCCTGCGAGAACAAAAGAGAAGCGAGGGCGCTGACGATTGCTGTCGCCTGCGAAGTTCCGCTCCAGTAAGTATCGAAAACGTTAGGGTCGGTGTATTCAAGACCGTAAATTTTATTCCCCGGCGCAACGACGGCGATATGTTTTCCGAAGCAGCTGCCGCCGCCCCAGGAAAATCTCTTGCATCTCTTTCCGTCTGTATCCGTAGCGCCCACGGCGAAGACGCCGTTGTAGGCAGCGGGATAGTAGTTATTCCCGTCGCCTTTATTCATCATCGCCGCAGTAAGGAAAACGCCCTTCATCACCGCGTAATCCACGGCGGCTTTCAGCACCTTTGAATAATCGTCACCGCCTTCGCTCATGTTGATAACCTTCGCACCATTATCGGCAGCGTACTTTATTGATTTCGCCCACCATTCGTATTCGCCCGTGTTGTTATCGCTTAGATTCTTGCAGATCATCAGCTTGCTTTTCCCGTTCATTCCCGCAAAGCCGTATGAATTGTTTATGTTAGCGCCGATAACGCTTGCAATATTAGTACCGTGGCCGAAACCGTCGTGCGTGTTGTTGTCCTCGTAGGCAAAATCCCATCCTTTGTAATCATCGACGTATCCGTTTCCGTCGTCGTCGATACCGTTGTCAGGGATCTCTTTTTTATTCACCCAGATTCTTCCTTTGAGGTCCGGGCTCATATCCTCGACGCCTGAATCAAGGATCGCTATAATGAGGTCGGCGCTGCCCTGTTCGATTTCCCACGCTTTTATCATGTTAATATCTTCGCCAACCTTAGCCGCATCGCTGCTTGAAGGCCTGATGTTTCCGAGGTTGTTGAGGTACCACTGTTTCGAGAAATAAGTATCGTTCGGGAAGAGTTCGGTTTCTTTCCTGCCTGCCGCATAGCCACTGAAGTTCGGTTCGCCGAATTCAACATCACCGCATGAAGCGTAAGCGTTGATTATGTTTTCAATATCGTCCCTGCTGCCTTCGAGGTAAAAGACATAGATCCTCGACAATTCAAGCTTGTTGTATATTTCAACATCGCCGTTGTTAAGCGGAAAGACCTGTTCAATCTTTTTTATCGGATATTTTCTGTTAAGTTCGTCGATGGATGCAACGCCCGTTCTTTGCATGATTTTTCCGGTGGCTTCGGAAACCCCGAGTTCGGTTTTCGTCTTCACGAAGAATTTATTCTTTGTAAAGAGCGAGCCGGGCATGTGTTCAGCCGTTTCAGAGCCGTTAGGCATGAATAAGGCAGACGCGATTACAGCAGACGCGATTAATATTTTTGTAAGTGACCTCATCAACTGATATTATGTAAAATTAGTTTTATTATTTAATACTTTAAAGCCTCTTTACTGTAACCGGGATTCTTTCCTCTCTCCGGGGGAATTCCGTTTACAATTAATTTTAACAGAAGTCTCTATTTATAACGTGATTTCAGCTATTATGTTCCCTAAAAGGAATAAAAAAACCCGGCAATAATGCCGGGTTTTTTTATAATATAAAGTTTAGATTACTTTACTAAGGTCATCTTCTTTACGTCTGTGAAGCCGTCGACCGAAATCTTGTAGAAATAGATTCCGCTGGCGAGGTTCGAGCCGTTGAAATCAACAGCGTACGAGCCTGCTGTCTTAACTTCGTTTACAAGAGTCTGAACTTCTTTTCCGAGTACGTCATAAACCTTAATTGAAACGAGACCTGATTTCGGAATTGCGAAATTGATCTTTGTTACGGGGTTGAACGGATTCGGATAGTTCTGGCCTAACTTGTAATTTTCGGGAGTAACAGTCGAGATAGGCGTAATGGCCGTTAAAGGCGTGCCATATCTTGAGATGCCGCCGTTGCTTCTGACGCCCCAGATTGTAGAACCTGTGCGCGCCATTGTCATATGATAGAAGTTACCGGCAGCCGCGGTGTAAGCAGTTGACCAGTTCGCACCGTCATTTGTTGAAATGCTGATGCCTGTTCCCTGCTGTGAAATCCACCATGTCGTACCTGTACCGACGATACCCGAAATCGAGCTTGTCGGATACGGGCTTGTGATTGCTGACCAGTTAACGCCTGCGTTTGTTGTCGTAAGAAGTCCGGGTGTCGTTGATGAACCGCCCGCAAGACCTCTTGTCGTGCTGTTGAACCAGATTGCTGTGAGTTCTGAAAGCGAAATCGACTGTGATGTCCAGGTGGTGCCAAGGTCGGTGGAATAGTGGATTGTGCTCAATCCTACTGATTCGAACCAAACCTGGTTTCCGAGGAAACATGCAGCGTTGTTGTAAGTACCCGAAGTATTCGTTGTCGGGAGTGTTGCCCATGACGACCAGTTAAAGCCGCCGTTGGTGCTCTTCAGAAGATCCCAGTTACCGCTTACGGGGTCGCCGATGAAGTAGGCGTTAGACGCCGAAGTCATATAGAGGTTATCGCCGAAACCTGCGTGCGAATTTCCGAGTGTCCAGGTTGAGCCGCCGTTTGATGTTGCATAAATCGCTGTTGTTGAACCGGCAACGCCTGTTACGACCGCGGAGTTGGCATCCCATGCATAGATGTTGTAAAGAGCGTATGTTGTCGGGATTGTGCCGCTGACGTTTGTCCATGTGGCGCCTTTGTTTGTGGTTCTGAGAACCTTGCCCGCCGCGCCGCAAACCCACGCTACGTCGTCATTCGGAGCATTGACCGAATAAAGCACGCTTGTGAGACCTGATGACTGTTCTGACCATACAGGAGGAGCTGATGTTCTTACGATTGAAAGAGCGTCGATACCGATATAGTCGCTGTTCGCGCCCGAAGGACCGCCGTTGGCGACCGCGTATCTGATAGCAACTCTTCCTGTCGCGGATGTTGTCGCGATTCTGTACTTCGCAAGCGCCCAGCCCGCAGTGCTTGTTTTGAACCTTCCGAGTTCAGTCCATGTACCTGCCGGTGTTGAGTCAGCTGCTGAATACATAACCCTCATTGAATCGGGATATGTGCTGGCATCGGGTGACCTGTGATAGAAATAAACGGAGTCACCAGCCTGATAACCGCCGACCTGGAAAGGCAATACCAGCCAGAGGTCGATTGTTCCGACGCCTGATGTGGCATTATAGTTCGCGCCTACGTATCCTGTTGAAGGACCGTTGTATGCCGTAAATACAGTTGAGTTGCCCTGGAACCAGTTTGTTGTTCCAACCGGAACTGACTGCTGATAGAACTTGTAACCTCTCGCTCTAAGCGCAGCTGTATCGTTTGCGCCGTCAAAATTGTCTGTATAAATCGGGGTGCCGTTCGGTGATACGTACGGTACGGGATTTACGTTCTGTTGTGTGTTGCTGTTAGAAGTCTTTGAACCAAAAGGATCTTCAGCTAAAAATCCTACAGTTATTGCAAGAACAAATAAAGCTACACTAGCAATTACTAAGTGTTTTTTCATAAAATGTTATTAGATTAAACAGAAAGGTCAATTTATACTATAAATGTTAACTTGTCAATTCAATTATTTAATAAACCTGCACTCTTCTGATTACTGAAAAACGGACAGAAAGAAAAGAAATCAGCGAAGTGATTTTTCAGTTTAATCTTAAAAATAACATCATTATTATATAAAAATACGGCTGTTCAGCAATTACAACCGTTCAAGGAACAGTATCAGCAATCCGAAAGTATAATAAGAAAAATTTATTAACATTTACCTTAACGTGCTATGAACATTCATAAATTGTTACTTTACTTGTTTTTGTTTTCG
>CAIKZJ010000234.1 GCA_903831845.1 uncultured Ignavibacteriota bacterium | reverse complement strand
TTCTTTTTGAAAGGAAACAGGGCGAGGACCCGCGCAACAACGAGACCATTTTCGATTCCCAGACCAGAAAGAAAATCGACCTGAACGGACAATGGAACGCCTCTTTCAACAATTCCGGTTCTTCATACGTCAACGTTCCGTTCGCAGCAGATTTCAAAGGAAGCATACTTCTTCAGAAAGATTTCACGATCCCCGATTCTCTTCTCCGCAGCTGCACTTTTCTATTCGTAGCTGAAGGTATCAATTATTATTCCGAAGTCAAGATAAACAACGTTATTGTTTCGAGAAATTCGGGAGGCCTGAAACTTATTTCGACCGAAATTCAGGAGAACGTGCTTTCGCGCGACAACACAGTCAGCGTTCTTGCAGTGAACACTCCTGACAACGAACTGACACTTCCTCTTGCCTGCCAGAGCAATTACGCGAAGAATTACACGGGAATACAGGGCAACATATATATTCTGGCGGTGCCGAAAATTTACATCAACGATTTCCTTTCGGATTACAAATACGAATCCGAAAATCTTATAAGAATAACGAACACGATTCACGTCAACACAAACGTAATCGATTCTCTTTCAAATACAGGCAGGACATTCTTTATAAAGACCGAGCTTCTCAGAAAAAGCACGAACGAGAAAGTCGCGGAAAGCCCCAACGTTAAGTTCGAAGCAGGAAATTACCAGACATACACGCTCACGAACGAATTCACCGTAAAGAATTTCGAGAGCTGGTCTCCTGAAAAGCCCGAGCTTTACTACATACACGTGATCACATCGAATCAGGACAGAACAGTCGACGAGCTCGCAGCAGAAACAGGTTTCGTGAACGTTAAAATCGCAGGCCGCGAACTCACGGTAAACGGGAAGAAAACAAAACTGAACGGAATAAATTATTACGTCGATCTTCCCCGTTTCGCTGACGCTGTCGAATACCTTTCAGCAGAAAGGGATTTTCAGAAGATCAAAGAGCACGGGTTCAACTGCGTACGGATACCCGGCAAAGCGGCTCACCCGTTCATCGTCAGCATTTGCCAGAGAACGGGACTTTTTCTTCTTGAAGAAATTCCGTTCAACGAAGTACCGTCAAGAGTTCTTGGTTCGGAGAGATATATTAAAGACGCTGTGGATTACGCCGAGAACATTATCAAGCGCGACAAGCATTCCCCCGCCGTACTGTTCTGGGGAATCGGAAATGATTTCAACGTAACTTCAAAGCATGCCGTGAACTACGCCACAAAGATAAAAGAAGCGGCTTCGCTGCTCGACAGGCGCGAACTCTACTATACGACGAGGAAAGCCGGTAACGATCCGCTTGAAAAGATACTGAACGTAAAGGGCCTTAACATAACGGAAGAAGACATTGAAACGATAAAAGAAACGACCGGCGCGACCGACAGGAACAAATTCATATTCATATCGGGATACGGTCTGCCGGTTAACAACAGGAACAGGAACGGTTCGGGCGACAGGCAGAGCGTGGAGTTCCAGGCAAAGCTACTGTCGGAATCGTATAAGGCCTTCGGCCAGTTTCCGGGCTCATTCATGAATTCATTCGCGGACTACAACGCGGAATGCCCGCTCACGGGTCATTTCGAAGACGCGAACTATTACTTAAGAACTGACGGGCTTTTCGATTACGCCAGAGAGCCGAAGTACACGGCCGGAATTATAAAGAAACTCCTTTACAATCAGGGGTATCAGAAAATTCCCGAAGGAACCGAAGTAGAGGAAAAGAAGGAATCGTTTTTCTTCCTGACATCAGGTCTCGCGGTGCTATTCCTTTTCATACTTACTCTCGGACGTATTCCGTATCTAAAGGAAAACATACTTAAGAGTTTCATAACACCGAAGAACTTCATACATCTTGTCAGGGAACAGTCGCCCGTGACAAACTTCCAGAATACGGTGGTTCTGTTCTTCATATCTTTTTCTGTAAGTTTGTTCATCAGCACTATACTTTTCTATCAGAGGCTGAATGACGACTTCGATTTAATACTTTCGAAACTTGCCGGCGACGGAGCGGTAAAAACGTTTCTGATTGACGTAGTGAACAAGCCTATGAACCTGCTGGGTTTCTTCACACTCGCCTTCATAATATTTGTTTTCCTGATATATCTTTTGACTGTATTTTTCTCGGCATTTTCAAGAAGGCACGTGAAATTCAGAGTGGTTTACACGATAGTTTCGTGGTCGTTCCTGCCGATGATTATTTTTTTTGTTTTTGGTATATTGTACAGCAAAGCGGTTAATTACGGCATGATATTAAATTTATCATTTTATTTGTTCGTAATATTGCTAATTTATTGTTTATTTAAGATTATAAACGGAATCCGTTATATATACGAATACGGCGCCTTTAAGTCA
>CAIKZJ010000233.1 GCA_903831845.1 uncultured Ignavibacteriota bacterium | reverse complement strand
GGATTGCGGGCAATAGCGGAACAATTCTGAAAACAACCAACGGCGGAACAAACTGGACAACACAAACAAGCGGTACGCTGGTTAATCTTAATTCAATTTCATTCACGAACACCGGTATTGGCTGGGTTTGCGGAGATGCCGGAACGGTGAAAAAATCTGTCGACTATGGAAATACCTGGATGTCTCAGTCGGTTACGACATCAAACAGGTTTTCCGATGTTTTTATCGTTGACCAGAATACGGTCTACCTTGTCGGGGATAATGTTTTTTACAGAACCACAAACGGCGGCAGCGTCTGGACAACTGTTGCCGGCTGGGGCGGGAATTATCTGCATTTCACGAGCGCCGCCACAGGATTTAATGTAGGCGGAAACCAGATGAATAAAACTGTGAATCAGGGAACAAACTGGACCGTGGTATATGAGGGAGCTTACGGACTGGGCAAAGTAATGTTTCCAACCTCCAATACAGGATATTCGGGCTCGGGAAACGGAACGTTTATTAAAACGGTAACCGGCGGAATCAACTGGACGTCATATTCTACAGGCGTTACGAACGATCTTACCGACGCGTATTTCCTCGACGGACTGACAGGATACATGATAGGGAGCGGCGGCTCGGTAATTAAAACTACCAACGGCGGGTCAAACTGGTCGGTTCAGAACTCCGGAACCACGGGCGGCCTGAGTGAAATCTGGTTTACCGACGTTAACAACGGGTGGATTGCCGGTTCGAGCGGAACCATTCTTCATACATCGAACGGCGGCGTGGGAGTACAAAATATTTCCGGAATTATTCCTTCTGCATATTCACTGAAACAGAACTACCCCAATCCGTTTAATCCTTCGACGAAGATACAGTTTGAAATCCCGAAATCCTCATCGGTCAAAATTAATATAATCGATATCACGGGAAGAGTCTTAGAAGTAATTGCTGACGAACATCTTCCGGCAGGCGCGTACGAGGTTATTTGGAACGCTTCAAATTTTCCTTCAGGCATATATTTTTACAGCATGAAGTCCGGCGAATTCAGCTCCACAAAGAAAATGATGTTGGTAAAGTAATTTTTACCTCTGTATTTTTAAATCCGTGCAATCAGTGAGAATCCGTGACAGAAATTAGTTAGTGAAATTCGTGATAATTCGCGGCTGAATCTTTTATATGGAAAATCAGATAAGGTCGGCGAACACGGCTTCCGTTCAGAAAAATTTTCTCATTTTATTTCGAATTCTTTCGTAAGTAGAAAATATTTCCTGCCGCTTGTATCTTCTTTAGTAAAATAAGTTACAACAAAGCGATATTTTCCTTTTGTAAAAGGATCTAAATCTGAGGGAAAAGCTGATTCTCCCGCAATAGTCGACACACCGGGTTCTATCGGCACGTCTAATTTGTAATATCCGCAAACACCCCCTCCGTGCCAATAACGTGACCAGGTACCCGACTCCAACTTTTCAACCCAGCCGCTAAAATTGTCCACAAAATAATCCCCATAAATTATTTTTTGAGAATTATTCCGAATTATATATTCTGCGCTTCCTTTTGATTTGGGAGTCCATTTTTCTTCAAGTGTGACGCTGTCCAGAGAAATATAATAAATATCAGCATAGCAGGAAAAGCTCCGTTTTTCTATCTTTCCGTAACCTGTGTAAAAATCGATATAAACATAGATTCTACAGGCATTTTCTTTTATGTCCAGAATTCTGTTTTCGATCTTTGAGCGCAAGGAATAACAGTCGAAAATTTTTGTGCGGAGCGCGTAAACACCGGGCGTTTTAAACAAGTCAATATTGGAATATTCGAAAAAGGCGTTCTCTTCTGCCGGGGAACTTTCACCGACTACTAAAGTATCTTTGGATAAAAGCGAAACGGTCACGACCTGCCTTGGCAATATATTGTGAACCTGTATCAGTAAATCAGTCCCGCTTTTGATATCCTGGGAACACACACCGGAAGCGGCGAACAACAGAAAAACAAGAAATAATTTTTTCATGTCAGCGGATTTTAATCATTCTTTAGTTATTAGAAAACCCAAAGACGTCTTTTCTAACCTCTTTGCGCCACGCGTTTCCGAAGACTTCGTCGAGATATCCAAATATTATTTTATTGTATGATTTGTAACATATCGGTGGATCATTAAGATCATCACCCAGTTCATAATATTTAATACCGTACTTGTTTTCGAAATTTTCCTGTCCCGGATAGTAAATCGGCGCAAAGGAGCCCAATAAAAATAATTTTGGTTTATTGTTTTTGATGTCTTCTTTTGCTTTATCGGGGTTGCAATTTTTACAAACAACAGGTAATGTCAACACCAGATTATCTTTAGATTCGTTGTTTATTGTTATTGTCGTGTCAATCGACTCGGTACCAAAACCGTATGCTTGAAATATGTAAACCCCGGAGCGCAATCTATCGATTTCAAAAATTCCCAGGGAATCTGTTACACTGCCAATACCCGTATTTTTTATTCTAACGACCGCTCCCCCCTCTATTTCTTTTTTCCCAAATACTTCGGTATAAACAACGCCTTTAATATAATAGGCGCTATCGTTATTAATAAAGGTTTTGGGATACGATTTTATAGAAATAAGCATTGCGAGCAAAATAAGGCAAAAGTTTCTCATGGTGTTTGTTTGTTATTTAAAAATACTCCCCGAAACAATTTTTATCAATTCAAAATGTCTACAGAATTAGTGTAAATGCTAATCTGTGTAATCCGAGAAAATCCGTGGCAGAAAATAATGGGAAAATATTCCTGCCACAGATTAACACTGATTATCACATATTAAAAGCAAATGAAATCCGTGGAATCTGTGCGAATCTGTGGCAGAAGTTAGTTAGTGAAATTCGTGATAATTCGCGGCTGAATCTTTTATATGAAAAATCAGATAAGGTCGGCGAACACGGCTTCCGTCGTTTCCGCAAGGTCGGCAGGCGGAAGCATTATCTGCATTCCCCTTACGCCCGCGCTGAAGTAAATGGTGTCGAAGAGTTGAGAAGTTTCTTCTATGTATGTAGGAAATTTCTTCGTCATGCCTATCGGTGAGCATCCGCCGCGTATGTAGCCTGTCACGGTCAGCAGGTCTTTCGCCTTTATCATCTCCACGCTCTTGTTTCCGCTTGCCGCTGCCGCTTTCTTCAGGTTGAGTTCGGCGTTTCCGGGAATAACGAAAACCACGAATCCTGTTTTATCGCCTTTCGCCACCAGTGTTTTGAAAACCGTTTCCGGCGGCGCACCAATCTTGTTGGCAACGCTTACGGCGTCAATTTCGTCTTCGCTGACTTCGTATTCCTTCGTTTCGAATTTAAGATTCCTGCTTTCGAGTATTCTTACGGCGTTGGTCTTTTTCACTTTATAACCGAATTAATATATTTATAAAGCGAAATAAAATGAGAGTACTTAAGAAGGTCTTTGAGGTATGATTTATCAGAATAACTTTCTTTCAGCCCTTTTCCAAAAACGCCTGATTTGTCTTCTGTGTTTTCCAGAACGCTATGGATGAGGCCTGCTGTCCACTTTTCTGAATTAAACGTATCGTTCCCTGTCGCGCGTTTGTAAGCGGCAACTTCTTTGACGCCTTTGTAAAGAGAAAGGAAGTTAAAAGGAAACGGTTTTAAAAGGTCGTCCGGCCTGTAACCCCTGTCAAGCTTGATTTTCCCGAGTTCGGGCATGAATTTCCTGTATATGTGCGCGTAAAGCAGCTGGCCTTTTCTTCTCTTGAACTTACTCTTGCCGAGAAATCCGTTGTACATGCCCGCGAAAGGTGTTTTGTACATCAGTTCAACGAAGTCGTCGTCAAAGAACGGAAATCTGGCCGTTACATAAACACGGTCAACCTGTATTTCCTGCGTGAAATATTTGCGCACGCCCTCCCGAAGAATGAAAAAGAAAAAGCGGATTACCTTTCCGTATTTCCAGTATTTGTCGAAGTATTCCGAAAGTATTTCCTTCTTGATTTCTTCGGCGCTTTCATCAATGATTTTGGGGTCGATGTAATTTTTCTTTTTAACGTCTTCGAATATTTCATCCAGAGTTTCGGACGGATTATCGCTAAGGAAAAGTTTTTCGGAATAAT
>CAIKZJ010000232.1 GCA_903831845.1 uncultured Ignavibacteriota bacterium | reverse complement strand
GCGGCGACGCTGAATTCATCACGAAAGCGCATAAATGGAGAAAGATTCTCGGCGGCGGGATGAGACAGTCGGGAATACTAGCATCCGCCGCTCTCTATGCTCTTGAGAATAACGTAGAACGCCTGAAAGAAGATAACGATAAAGCGAAATTCTTCGCTAAAGAAATTTCTACGATACCTGACGTGATTATCGACCTCGATTCCGTGCATACGAATATGGTGATGTTTGAAATTAAAGATACTCCCAGGAGCGAATTCATGTCGAAGTTGAAGGAAAAAGGCGTGCTGATGTCCGCAGGAACCACGACGAGCATCCGCACAGTGTTCCACATGGACGTATCAATGGACGAAGTAAAAGAAGCCGTCAAAATCTTCAAGAGTATTTTTTAAACTACTACACTTGCCTCGTTCCTAAAGTCCTCTTTGGGAACGCGAAGTAAAGGGGAGAAATAGTTATGAAAAACGTTCTATTGATATTCGTTATCACTATTATCACCGCATTCGCGGTGAATACCCGCTCCCAAACCCTCAAACGCGAAATCTGCGTTACGATTGACGATCTCCCTTTCGTTGCAAAATACTTCAAAGACATTGACACATATAAATACATTACCGATAACATTCTCGCAGCCCTCAAAAAGCACGGCATTAAAGTAATCGGCGCTGTCAACGCAGGCAAACTCTACGACGGTAGAACGTTCTATCCCGAAAGATACGACCTGCTGAAGAAATGGCTCGCTGACGGACATGATTTGAGCAACCACACATTCGCGCATAAGAATTACAATAACCTGACGTTTGCTGAATTCGTCACCGACATAACAGACGGAGAACCTATACTGAACAACGTCCTGAAAGAATACGGCAAAGAACTTAAGTATTTCCGCCATCCGTTTCTCTTCCGCGGCAATACTAAAGAAAAAGCCGATTCGCTCCAGGCTTACCTCGACAGCAGGGGATATGTCGTTACTCCCGTAACTGTCGATAACGGCGACTATCTTTATGCCGCCGCTTACGAAAAAGCGAAGTTCGAAAAGAAAGATTCTTTAGCCGGAGCAATCGCCGATGAGTATGTAACATATATGGGAAGCGTTCTCGATTACTATGAAAACCAGTCGGTGAAACTGTTCGGATATAACATAAGCCAGATTCTTCTCGTGCACGCGAACCTCATTAACGCAGATAACTTTGATAAAATATTCTCGCTTTACGAAAGCAAGGGCTACAAATTCATAACGTTCGACGAGACGGTTAAGGATTCCTGCTATAAAAGCAAAGACGAGTATTATAAAAAAGCGGGTATCTCCTGGCTTCACAGATGGGCTTACACTCAGGGCAAACGCGGCGATTTCTTCAAGGGCGAACCCGAAGTACCGGAGTACATCGAAAACTTCACAAAATAAAACCAATTATTGTTCTGTTATCCGGGATTGCTTTATTCTTGAGGTCCCCGTCCGAAACTTGGATTTCCAGTTTGTCATTCCAGCGCAAGCGGGAATCCATTTATTTTTGCTTTTTGATATTTGATTTTTTATTTCGTTTCGTTCCGTCCAGATACTTCTTGAACTTCTCCTCACGTCCCATTTCCGACGGATTGTAATAAACCTTGTCCTTCAGTTCCTGCGGCAGGTACAACTGCTCCGTGTAGTGTCCCTCAAAATCATGCGCGTACTTGTATCCCTTATGATACCCCAGTTCCTTCATAAGTTTTGTTGGTGCGTTCCGCAGATGAAGCGGTACGTCATATGCCGGTAGCGAATTAACATCGCCTTCTGCCGCGCTTATTGCCATGTATGAAGCATTGCTCTTAGGCGAACATGCAAGATATGTCGCGCACTGCGAAAGTATTATCCGCGCTTCCGGCATCCCTATGTAATCGCAGGCCGTGAACGTGCTCACAGCCATCGTTATTGCGTACGGGTCGGCGTTTCCTATATCCTCCGACGCCAGCACGACCATTCTCCTCGCTATGAACTTCGGGTCTTCGCCGCCTTTCAGCATCCTTGCAAGCCAGTAAACTGCCGCATCAGGGTCGCTGCCTCTGAGACTCTTTATGAATGCCGATATTATGTTGTAATGCTCTTCAGCGTTCTTGTCGTATTTTATGTAATTCGTCTGGAACGCGTCCTTGAGAATGACGTTTGTGATTTTAATCCCACCGTCTTCATCCGCGTCTGCCAGTTTCACAGCAAGTTCAAGCCCGTTTAGCAAACGCCGCGCGTCTCCGTTCGAAAGCGAAATAAGAAAATCCTCGTCCTCGAAAGAAATCTTCATGTCTTTAAGAATGATATCTTCCGTAGTCGCTCTCTTCAGGATTTTCTGAAAGTCCGCCTTGCCGAGTTCTTCAAGCGTGAAAACCCTGCATCTTGAAAGCAGGGGAGAGATGACTTCGAATGAAGGATTCTCTGTCGTAGCACCGATAAGAATTATTATCCCTTTCTCTACGCTGTGCAGAAGCGAATCCTGCTGCGATTTGTTGAACCTGTGAATTTCGTCTATGAAAAGTATCGTGCGCCTGCTGTAAAATTTAAGATTTCTTTCGGCGTTGTCAATCGCCTCGCGAACGTCCTTGACTCCGGCGGAAACTGCGGAGAGTTGTATGAAATCCGCGTCGACGAGTTTGGAAATCAGAAGCGCGAGTGTCGTCTTGCCCACTCCCGGAGGCCCCCAGAATATCATCGATACTATCGACTTGTTGTCGAGCATCAGACTTATCGGCTTGCCTTTGCCTACGAGATGATTCTGTCCAACGAAATCGTCAAGCACTTCCGGCCTCATCCTTTCCGCCAGCGGCCTGGACTTCAGCGTTTCGGGATTATTGTTGTCGAATAGGTCCATCTAAAACTTCCTGAATAAATAAATAAGATTCGAAACGTCTTCCTGTCTGTGTACAGGAAAGTTTCCTATGCGTATGTGTTTGTCTCTGTATTCTCCGTAACCTTTGCTGAGCACGAATCCGTTGTAATCAATCTTCTCAAGTACTTTCTGCGTCTCGAGTTCAGTCTCAAGTACTATTGTGGATTTCGAGCGAAGAGCAGCATTCTTTACAAAAGGTTTAATCGTGTCGTGCTTATCGAAGAAATTGTAAATGAGATTTGATTTCTTTTCCGT
>CAIKZJ010000231.1 GCA_903831845.1 uncultured Ignavibacteriota bacterium | reverse complement strand
GTCTGTAGTTTTTATTACACCTATACCTGTTGCGTAACCTGTCAGACTGTTTACAAATTTCAGTTTTGAAAGATAGAGCGAAGAGCAGGTTATCGTCCAGTTCAATCCGGCATTTGTTGTTTTGAGTATCCTGCCGGACGTATAAGCAATGTTACCGTAAGCGTAACCGGTTGTCGAATTCACTATTTCCAGTCCCCCAAAATCATAATATATACTGCTGTCGACCCTCGTCCAGGCATTTCCGCCGTCGGTTGTCCTGTAAATCGCTCCGCTGCTCAATCCGTATAATCCCGTGCTCTGATTGAAGAACCTGATACTCCTTGCCGTGGAATAATTCAAAGGGATGTGTGAAAACCAGTTGTTGCCCCCGTTCGTGCTCTTATAAATCACCGTGTAAGAGCCAAGGAATCCCGTACTCGCATTTATAAATTCTACGGAAGCATTGTTGTTTATACTTAATGAAGGAATTGTCACCCATGTCTCTCCCTGGTCTGTTGTTTTCTTTATAAGTCCGTTCCAGCCAACTACAAAGCCCGTGTTCTGGTCGATAAAACAATGGTCGTACAGTCTGTCGCTTGCTGTACCTCCGCCGTTTCTTTCAGTCAATTGCTGCCAGTTGTATCCTGCATTCGATGTGCGGTAAATCAGATTATTCCATCCAAGAACATACCCTGTGTTCATGTTTAAGAAACTCATTTCATATAAATCGTAATTCGGCGATACCCTCTCCGTCCAGTTGTTACCTCCGTTTGAAGTAACCGCGAAATGAGTTTGCATCGTGCCGGCATATGCATCGTTAATACTGAAAACCTGATATGATTCGAGAACATTTGAAAGACTGCCCGTTCCGTACTTAGACCAGTTTATACCCTGATTTGTTGTAAACCATAACTCTTCCCTCCTCACGAAACCCGTATTCTGGTCAATGAAACAGAAATTTTTTATTGTTCCCGAAGAAAATGACAATACCTGCGTCCAGTTATAACCGCCGTTGGTAGTTTTTAAAATTCCGAATTCATAATCAGGGTTATCGTTAACAATTCCTCCGGAACATACGAATCCGATATCCTGCGTTACAAACCTCATGTCGCTGATGTAAGAGCTGTTAAAATTTATTGTCTGAACCCAGTTTGCGCCGCCGTCTGTGGTTCTGTATACTTTCTGAGAAGAACACACGTATCCGGTAAGCATGTTCCTGAAATCAATAGATATGATATTTCCGGAAAACGGCTTTGTCAGAAAATTCCAGTTGCCGCCGCCGTTTGTGGTTTTTAATATGTCCCCGCCCTCAGTGCCGAGGTATATTGTATTGTTATCGTAAATAAAATAAGCGCGGAAAGCATCCTGAATACCGCACAATTTATTTGCAACAACCCAGTTCGCTCCGCTGTTTGTGGATGTAAGCAAAGTACCGTAATTCCCGGCGGAAAAGAACTTGCCCGAGGAGACAGTGAAGATTTTATTAATGGGATTTGCCTGCGGATAGGGCGCTTTCCAGTACCATCCCGATTGTGAATAAGCTCCTGAAATAAAAAAGAAAAATAAAAATAGAGCTGTTGTCTTCTTCATATTCTCTCTTACTTAATTAAACTCATTTTTTTCGTCTCCGAATATTTTCCGGATACCAATCTGTAGAAATATACGCCGCTGGGATACTTTCCTCCGTCAAAAGATACTTCATATGTTCCCGGTCTCATTCTTTCGTTTACAAGAGTTTCGACTTCCCTGCCGAGCAGGTCGTAAACTTTTATTGATGTACTCCCCTCATCCTTTACCGAAAATCTGATTTTGGTTAAGGGATTGAACGGATTAGGATAATTCTGCGAAAGAGAATAATTATCGGGCGAAGAGGAAGATATATTGTTAATGCCGATTACAAAACCGGAGTTGTAAAAATTTCTTGCAACATCAGTAAGCTGTTTCAGTTTCGTTACCGAATTCCAGTTATTGGTTCCCCTTGCAATCAGCTGGCAGATGATAATTTTCTGAGTATCGCCCGGATTCATCGTAAAAGAGCTGTCTCCCATTCCGATAATAAACCTTCTGTCGCCCGGCGGGTTGAAAGTAACCACATTCCCGTTCGGCCCGCCGCAGTTCTGCATTGAGCCTCTGTATTCTGTCCATCCGCTCGCCGTCTCGGGATCTCCGGGATAGCAGAATTTAACCTGCCTGTAAGGAACTGAAAGCGGGTTAATAAAAGGCGAGCCGTCTTTCTTATATCCTTTAAGATACTGGTATGCTTCCTCCGGCATTGACGGATCCTGTTCGCACAGTACACCGCCGCTGCCTGTATTTGTGAAGAAATCGAATGAAGTCATGCCTAAACTTACGGGCGGATTTACCGAATGATTCACGCATCCTTTAAGCAGCACAATTCCTACAGACGGCGGATTTATCCCATACGAAGGCGGATCGCCTGTACCGTCGAAATTCTGAGCGTTGTAACAGAAACCCAGCATTCTGGAAGTATCGCATCCGATGTAATCGTCGCTCGCGCTTCCTAAATCAGGGTCCGATATTATTCCCATGAACACCTGATCCCAGACCGTGTCCCGCTTGTTTATAACTTCAAATTTAATAAACTGCATGTCTGTATACGCTGCTTGTGAATATCCCCAGGCTGTGAGACGCATTTCCGCTCCTATAGGAACCGTGCCTCCGGAAAAACCTTCGGAAAGATTATGCGACTCCGGGAAACCGTCCGTCATGCAAATGAATACTGTTTGCTGCGCGTTCTTAACGCCGGGTGTATCTATGTTCGGGTCAAAGACGCCGTTGTTGTTAACATCAACATAAGGTGCGCCGAACGGAACCATTCTATACCAGTTCAACCAGTCCGGATTAGACGGGCCGTCGCCTCTCGTGACTTTATACAGCCTGAATGTGGAATCTGTATACGGGAATCCTCCTGACATTTTACCCGGCATGTATTCTCCCTTGTATGAACAGGAAGCAAGCCTGAGGTTTCCGTTGACGTAAGTTCCAATTGACAAACCTGTTGTGAATATCGCGAACCTTCCGGACCCTGCCGGCCACATAAATCCAGGCGTATTGTTTGTCCTGATATCCTGATCGAATATTCCGGTGTTCTGAACCCATGTGTCGATATTGTTCGGATTGAAATGGACCTGTGTCTGAACGAATTGGGCCGGTACGGGTGAATGCGCCGTAATGACAAGCAGCAAAGCAACAACGAATACTGTTTTCATTTTGTGATACACTGATTAGAGAAAGTTTATTAAAAAAATACTTCCCTTTCGAAACGATATAAAATCCGATGTAATGCCTGCAATATCAAATTGTTATCCATAGCATATATCGTAAAATGAGGTATTAAACTTAAGTTAATATAATACAGAATATTTGTTAAAGAAAAGCATTATTTTGTCATTATTCGGATTGCTAATAACAAAGTCCGGAGAGGGGGATTATGATGCGGTTATTAAATATTGTTTTTTTATGTTATAAAATTCAATCGAAATGTCATTACCAGTAAAGTTTATATGCGGTTGGAATCGATAAGCGCGTATGGTACTGTGAATTTGTGCCCGCCCCTTGACGATGAAAGATACTTTATAATTTCACCGAAAATCGCAGGCGCTGCTTTTTCCGGAATTACTTTTTTCCAGCTGTCCATGAAACCGAGTTTTATGAGTGAATGACTGAAGAATGATTCAGCATCCGAAAACTTCATAACGAATTTGTCCTTCGTGATTTTCCTGATTCTGAATCCGTTCCTGGTAAAAAGGGATTTTGTCTCTTCAAGCGGCGGACGTTTGCTTCTGATGTGCGCTTTGAGTTTAATTATTTCCTCATCCATACACCTTTTTTCAAGCACTCTGAAGAAAGCCGAATAAAATTCTTTAAACGTGCCGTCCAGGTTAACAGTAATTAGGAACTGCGCGCCTTTCTTCGCGACTCTGGAACATTCAGCGAACACTTTCCCGGCGTCCTGCACATTGTTTGTTCCGTTGTTCGAAACAATCAGGTCGACAGAATTGTCTTTCAGCGGAATTTCTTCCGCGCCGCCTTTAATCAGAACTACGTTGTCTATCCCGTGAAATTTCAACTTATATTTTGTGCGGAGGTGAGACGGATGCCAGGGGTCGATGCCGTAAACTTTTGACGATTTCCCGAGCCTCTGCGCGAGTTCGATAAGGGGAAATCCTGTACCGAACCCGATATCCAGAGCGGTAATTCCTTTTCTGTGTTTTACAGCGTCAAGAAGAGCAAGCCCGAAAGGCGCGGACCACAGCGGCAGCTCGTCTATTGCCGATGACGACAATAAAGTGTCGAAGCTGTAGTCCGTTCCTATGTAATCAGGCCTGTTGTTTTTCATTTATTTTTTTAATCTTCCGGAACCGTTTGTCTCAATCTTTTTAACCGTATAGTCTCCTGCAAGGAAAAGATCTCCGGAACCGTTCATTTCTATCGCGGCTTCTTTGTTGCATGTCAGCTTTACGCTGCCGGAACCGTTTACTTCAACTTTAAGGTTGTCAGTCGTGAATCCGTTGCCTTTGAATTCTCCCGAGCCGTTGTTCTCAAGCTTTAGGTTCGTCGTACGGCCGTCTGCCGTGAGGTCGCCCGAGCCTGAATTTTCAATCGCCGCATTCATCGATTTGATGTTGGCGGTCATGTTTCCTGAACCCGTGTGTTCGGTCTTGATGTTTCCCTGGCTGTTATCGTACCAGAGCACCATATCACCCGAGCCTGTATGATCGACGCTGCAGTTCGTGGCTGACGCGTTTATCTTTGAATTACCCGAGCCTGTAACGTCAATCTTCAGATCTGTCGAAGACACCGCAAAATCAAGGTTTCCCGAACCGACCATTTCAAGTTTGAATTTGTCTGCCTTTATAGTATTCTGCGTCTTTATGTCGCCGGAACCCACAGCTGAAAATTTGTTGAGTTCCTTGACATCAACGTAAACGTCGAATTTCGTGGGCGACACGTTTTTTGTGAACGTAAGGCTTAATTCCTTTCCGTTGACTTCCGCGCTGAAATATTCAATAATGTTGTCGTCGCCTTCAACCGTCAGCTTTTCAGCGTCTCCCTGTTTGATGTAAACGTTGAATGAGCCGAGTGAGCTTAATTTGTTGAATCCCGTTACGGCTATATCTTTTTTTACGATGTTACCGCTTCCCTTTACAGTCTGGGACATAGCAATGCCCGGAAGTAGAAGCGATACTATCAGCAATGTTGTGTAAATGAGGTTTTTCATATTTTTCTCCGTAAAATTGTGTGTTTATAAATATATACGGATTATGCTCTCAAAAGTTTTGTCATAAGCTTAAACGCAGATTCAGCGTGCCTATTCCGGGATATATATTCAAGCCGTGTTTCACGCCCTGACTGTTTTTATTGCTTCCTGACGAAATGAAATCACCGACGAAATATCCTATCGCAGAACCGAGTATCACGTCAGAAGCCCAGTGCTGGTCGTGGTATATTCTCGATAATGCCGTAACTCCGGCAATTGTATAAAGCCCTATCGACGCATATACGTTGTGAATCCTGTTCGCAAGCACTGATGACAACGCGAATGCCACAGTAGAATGCCCAGACGGCATCGAAACATAACCGTCATCGATATTGAACGGTTTGAAGTAGTCTGAACCCCTTTCCTTGTATGGTCTTGCCCTACCTAACACGGTTTTTGAGATTGTCGTGATAAGTCCAGAATACAGCACCGCCTCGAATACCATTCTTCCCGTTATTCTTATATCTTCATTTTTCGCGAACAAACCGGCCGAATAAATGCCGCCTCCTATAATGACGGGTGTGACAAGGTTGCCGTAAAGTTTACCCGCATCCATTATCTTATCGTTGACATCGCTGTGCTGTTTTCCGAAATATGCCCTGACAGATTCATCTTTAAGGTAAGCCGCAGCGGATGTAAGAGCAAGAACTCCGAACGTGATACCGTCCTTTTCCTTCCAGTGAAGCGGCGAGGAATAAACGCGTATGCCGTCGTTGACGGATTCTTTAATGTCCGAGCCAATAATCTGAAAAATGCTCTTCCCTTCCTGCGGAAATGCGAAAACAGGCAGAAGGAAAAACAAAATAAATATTTTTATCGCGAATTTATTCAGCATGCTGTTTGAATTTAATAAAGAAAGTAAAATATATAACCGTTAATATTGCGCCTGCCGACGAATAAACGAATGTCACCTGCGGACTGAACTCGCTCCACAGGAATCCAGCCGTGAAACTCGCAAGCATCGTGAAAATGCTTCCGAATCCCGTGTAAAAACCTATCGCCGTGGCGGCATCCTCTTTCCTTGAAACGCTCGTTATCCAGGCTTTTGAAATGCTCTCCGTCGCCGATGCGTAAATCCCGTAGAGGAAAAACAAACCGAATATCACGGGCAAAGAAGGGCTGAATGCCATGCCTCCGTATACTATTGCGAAAACAAGCGTGCCGAGAATCATAACCTTCCTGTATCCGAGTTTATCCGCAAGCATACCTGCGGGGTATGAAAATACAGCATAGACGAAATTATAAAATATGTATGCGGAGATGACTTCAAGGTTCGAATATCCAGACTGCTTAATCATCAATAGCAGAAAAATATCGGAACTGTTAATGAGCGTGAAGAAAAGCAGTCCGCTCACGAGTTTCCTGTACTGCGCATCAGCGGCTTTCCAGTATTTCAGGAATGAGAAAAATCCCTTTGATTTCACCGAAGGATCAGGTGCGATATTCTTATCTTTAAGGTAATAAGTGATAAGAACTCCGGCGATACCCGGTATAAATGCGAGAAGAAAAAGCAGACGGAAATTGTCGGGCAGAAAATAAAGGAATACAAGAGCAGCCACGGGACCTATCATCGCTCCCGCCGTATCCATTCCGCGGTGAAACGCGAACACTCTTGCTTTTGTCTGCGGAGTGGATTCAGCTGAAAGAACCGCGTCCCGCGCGGACGTT
Organism: uncultured Ignavibacteriota bacterium; assembly: GCA_903831845.1. GTDB lineage: Bacteria > Bacteroidota > Ignavibacteria > Tepidaquicellales > Tepidaquicellaceae > CAIKZJ01. The sequence continues at coordinate 468 of CAIKZJ010000231.1, read as the reverse complement.
CTTATTCCTTTCCCGAGCCTGTCCGCGCCGCGCGCCAGGAAGACCCACAGAGGATACTGAAACAAAGCGAGCATGGGTTTTGACAATGAACTTAAAAAATACCCGAGTCTTACGAACGGCACTCTTTTTCCCGTCCTGTCTGACATTGTGCCAAAATAGCCCTTGCTGAATCCCGCAGTCGCTTCGGCAAATCCTTCAAGTATTCCGATAACAAGCGCGGAAAAGCCTATTGATTTGAGATAAACGGGCATGACAGGATAAAGCATTTCGCTCGATATGTCCGTGAGCAGGCTTACAATGCTAAGGACAATAACAGTACGGGATATTTTTATTTTTTCCGTATTCAGGAATTCAGATAAATTCAGGAAAATAAATTAAGGCATTTTTAGAAGAAATCAAACTGAATAATCATTCGGCTTTGATGCCGACGTTGAACTTGTAGTTTTCCTTGATTGAATAATAGAATCC
>CAIKZJ010000230.1 GCA_903831845.1 uncultured Ignavibacteriota bacterium | reverse complement strand
AGGTCAAGAAGATTTCTTGTTAGCAGCTCCTGCGCATAAAGATTTTCGCGGACTTTTTCGTTCTTTGAGTAAGAAGAAAGCTCCAGAAATTCTTTCGTGAGGGCGAGAAGTTCAGTCTGCCGGTTTAAAAGTGTCTGCGGGGAGTATTTTTTTTTATATGCCTCGTTAAATAAGGTTCCTGCTTCGGCATCCTTAAGCGCAGGAATATTGCCCTCATATTTCGAAATCACATTAACGAGCGGAAAATACTTTCTTGAACTGACAGCATCCTTCGATTCAATAAACAATTTATAGCCGGTCCAGTCCGGCTCCGAAAAGGCCGAATAAACCGAATAAAGCAATTTATTTATCATTTTTGTGTTTTACTTTTGGGTATACAGAAACCTTTCATTATGCTTAAAATAAGCATATATTCAATATTATTCACGTTATTTTTGGGTATTTTTGTAATTTTATTTCTTTGCGAAATGTTCTTCATAATAATAACTTTATAGAATATAATTTGAGAATTTTTAATTTACCGAAATGAAGAATTACATTTTGCTGGTTTTTCTTGTGCTGTTCACATTACCTGCCTTCACGCAGTGGAGCAACGATCCGATGCTGAACACAAAAATATGCGATACGACAGGAGAACAGATCCTGCCGAAGCTCGCACTTACTTCGGACGGCGGCTGTTACATAGGCTGGTTCGATTCAAGAAGTTCAGGCTACGCGGTATATTTACAGAGACTGAATCCGCAGGGAGTAAAACAGTTTCCCGACGCGGGACTTTTAATAAGCAACAACCCGCAGAGTTCTTCGCTCGTTGACTGGAGTCTTGCGGTTGACGACAGCAACTGCTGCGTACTTTCTTTCACGGATACGAGAAACGGAAGTTCAATAAATCCATTCGCTTACAGGATAAGTCCGACGGGGCAGTTTTTATGGGGAGCTAACGGAATTTCTTTAACTGACTCTTCAGCGGTTTACCAGGCGAATCCGAAAGTAATTCCTACATCGGACGGACAGGTTGTCGTCACCTGGCAGTACAACAACAATCTCGCGATGCAGAGATTAAACAAGGCGGGAACGAAGCTTTGGAACAGCGGCCTGCCTGTTAAGGTTTACGGCAATCTTTCGATAGGCGAAAAGTTCAACTATCCCACGGGCGTCGCTTCCGATAACGGCAGCGTCATTCTTTACTGGATTGGTTACACGGGCTCATTCATAAGCCCTGCAAACTACAAAACGTACACGCAGAAGTATTCTTCGACCGGTACGGGTTTATGGAGTCTTCCGCAGGATACGATTTACAGTCTCGGAGGCGCTCAGGGCACATACCAGCCGAGCATTTATTCCGACGGAAATAACGGAGCAATCTATGTATGGCAGAGTTACGTCGCAGGTCCTACAAACTGCTACGTTCAGAGAAAAAATTCAGCCGGGCAGATTCAGTTCCCCGTCAACGGTTCTACCGTCGGCGTTGTGAATTCAAACCTGCGTTTCGCGCCTTCGGCAGCTTACATGCCAGCAACACAGGAGACGTTCGTTTTCTGGCAGGAAAAGAATTCGACGCAGTCGCAGATCGGCGTTTACGGTCAGAAATTCTCCGCGAACGGAACGAGGCTGTGGAACGACACGGGTCAGCCGATTAAACCGCTTGACGCGAATTCCTTCTCGAGCCTTAACGCGCTTGTGAAGGACACCGCCGCATACGGCTCATACGCCGAAATCGTCGGCGCAACGGGATCCGTTAAAGCGTTCAAGATAAGCCGCGACGGCGTTTTGCAGTGGGGCGGTTCTTTAATAACTCCCAGTTCGCTGAACAGTTCTAAAAGCAGAATGACAGCGCTGATGAGAACCGACGGAATGCAGATACTTACGTGGTCAGACGGCAGAAACGATAACGGAGGCGTCTATGCGCAAAACATTAACGCGAACGGCACGTTCGGCGGACCTACGGGTATCAATCCTGTATTCACGGGCGTTGCGGAGAAGTTCGAACTGAAACAGAACTATCCGAATCCGTTCAATCCTTCGACCGAAATAAATTATTCAATAAAAGAAAACGTTTTTGTAACACTGAAAATATACAACACGCTTGGTAAGGAAGTCGCGTCACTCGTGAGCGGCGACCAGAAAGCGGGAAATTACAAATTAACATTCAATGCTTCGAATCTTTCGAGCGGTGTTTATTTCTATAAACTCACCGCGGGCAATTACGTAGACACAAAGACAATGATGCTTATTAAATAGTTCTCTATTTGTTCTCCCTTTATAACTAAGAGTCCGGACTCACCTTCCCGGGCTCTTTTTTTATTGCCTTACATTAATCAACGCCAATTCAAATATTAAACAAAAAAATACAACATGGACGAATTCATGAAAGCGGCTATTGACGAGGCGAAGCAGGGACTTGCAGAAGGCGGCATTCCGATAGGCTCGGTGCTCGTAAAGTACGGAAAGATTATAGGGCGCGGACACAACAGGCGAGTGCAGAAGGGAAGCCCGACGCTTCACGCGGAGATAGACTGCCTCGAGAACGCGGGCAGGGTTGGCTCTTACAAAGACACGGTACTTTATTCGACGCTTATGCCCTGCTATCTTTGCTCTGGCGCTGTGGTGCAGTTCGGGATTAAGAAGGTGGTTGTCGGGGAGTCGGTGACTTTTCCGGGAGGGCCGGAGTTCATGATGCAGCACGGCGTGGAAGTCGTCAACCTCAATCTTGACGAATGCGTGAATCTAATGGAGGATTTTATAGAGAAGAATCCGAAGTTGTGGAACGAAGATATTGGAGAACTTTAAGAGCGATTGTAAATATTAGATTTTAGATTTTAAATGAAGAGCAAGAGCTTTTAGCCACGAATTTACACGAATTTCACTAATTCTATAGCACACAGAAAGAACGGATTAAACAGATAAGAGCGGATAAAGAATATAATATATTTTTTCTGCCACGGATTGACACAGATTCCACGGATTTGAAAATTAAGAATTTGCTCGATTATTCTAACTTCTAACTACTAACTTCTAACTTCTGCAGTGTAACTCCGTGTCTACTCTGTGGCACTGTGTGTAACCGCTCTTTCTTTAATGGTTTTTTGCCACGGTCCCCGCTAAGATCATGCGGGGATGACAAGAGAGCCGACACTGATTTCACGGATTAATAAAAAAGGGGATGATGACACCCCCTTAATTATTTTCGATTTTCTGTTTTCGATTTTCTATTTCTTTACGTCTTCTTTTTCGACTTTGACTCTCACCTTATCGCCTTCGCGCTCGATTTTTATGTCTTCTGGTTTAAGGTTGCCTTCGGGGTTGTCCTGAATAACCTTCTGCTTGATTTCGTCATCTGTGAGTTTCTTGTCTAGTTCGGAGCCTTTCACTACTGTTTTCATCTTAACGACTTCTTCCTTGCCGTCGCCCGACACGCGTACTTCAACGGAGCCGTTCTTGTTTTCCTGTGTGCCGTCCGTTTTTATCGTGAGTTTATTTATCCCGCCGCTGTT
>CAIKZJ010000229.1 GCA_903831845.1 uncultured Ignavibacteriota bacterium | reverse complement strand
TTCTTTTTCGCAGGCGCGGGGTTATGCTTTCCGACAAACATCCGGGGATACGAGTCTGATCTGTTCAGGGCAGGACTGTCATTTAACACGGGTGTTTTTATAATTACGGGAAAATACACCTGCTTCAGGGTGGAATTTGATTACTGGCATGCGGGCAGGAAGGACTACGTATCGGGGCCGTACACCGAAACAGGCGGTCAGGTAGACGCCTTCACAATAAAAGCTGGATTTGCCGGAGGGGAATTCCACTTAAAGGAATTCAATTATCATTTTATGATTACGGGAGGCATAGGGCTGGCATACAAAAAGACAAGGCATGTTGTTGAGCCGTCATATTCTTACGATTTCGGCGGAGGGCAGGCAATGATTTTCTCAGCAGGATTAGGAGTAAATCTGAACATTCCCGTCTCACCGAAAATAAGAGTTTTCGCCGAGCCGCAGATTAATTTCACAATTACAACAGACATGGCTGTACCGAACTATTTCGCATTGAGAGCTGGAATAATATTTTAATCTTGAATTAATATGAGGCAGATATTCATACTGACCGTTTTCATAACGGTATTATCGGGTTTTTCAGTTCTGTCCGCGCAGACTGACACGAACACATACCACATAAGGGATTACGGGATAAAGCTGAACAGGACATATTTTATAGTGACAATGGACAACGAGATAAAGAAATGCGAGTTCATTGCGGTAAACACATATGACGTGCTGATAAAAGAATCCGGAGAAAGCGAAACAGAGGTAATGCAAAAAACCGATATTAAAACAATAACAACGGAATATCCGAAAACTAGCAGTTTAGCAACTTACAAGCCCATACAGTTCATATCAACAAGGTGGTGTATCGGCGGCGGAGCAGTTCTCAACAGTTACTCCAAAGCATTTACGAGAGGATACGAAATAGGCAGCAACGAATATGACGCTGCAGGCAAATATTCTTTCGGTTATCAGTTTTTTGTTCACTACACAGCCGTAACGGGCAGTCTGATAGCTTTAAGGGCGGATTTAGATTACCAGCACGAATTCTCACAGGACATAGAAAACAACAATTCGATATATTACCCGTCGGGATCTTATTCGCTTACGACCGGAGGCTCATTCGACCAGTTCAGTTTTAAATTAATGCTGGGTGTGGGGAATTTTGTTCCCAGGAACGACATCACGGTGAATTTCTTCTTAGGCATAGGCGCCGGAATACGACACACACAAGAGATGACATTTTACTCCAGAACGACATATTACGGCGAAGAAACTATAAAGCGCTTTTCTGAAACACAGTTTACCATCCTTGCGTCTTCTTCCCTGCTGGTCGGTTACCAGGCATGGGATAAAGCCGGATTGTTCATCGAACCGCAGGTTAACCTGTGGGGGATAAAAAGAATGCCGGTCCAGCTTTCGCTTAGAACCGGCATAATGTTCTGAACAATCTTTATCAGTTATTCGGAGTAAGTTTGATGTCGATCTGTTTCTCGTCGCCGCCCCGAACAATTTTAAGTTTAAGGATATCCCCTACCCTCATATCGTTCACTTCAAGAATAAGGTCCTGTTCGCTCCTTACTTTAATTCCATTAACGGAAACTATAACGTCTTCGGGTTTCAAACCCGCCTTATCGGCGATGCCATTCTTCTGAACCTGCGTCACAACGACGCCGTCTTTATTCTTAAGGCCGAGATATTTGGCAATCTGGTCGTCGATTCCCTGAATACGGAACCCGACATTATAATTTCTTTCTATTTTACCGCCCGACTTAAGTTCTTCGAGTATCTTCTTAACCCTGTTTATCGAGATTGAAAATCCGACGCCGATGCTTCCCTGGCTGAACTGGCTGCCGGTATAAATAATGGTGTTCATTCCTATCACTTCGCCGTCGACGTTGATAAGCGGGCCTCCTGAATTTCCGGAGTTAATCGAAGCGTCCGTCTGGATCATATCCTTGTATGCCCTGTTGCCGTCCGCCTGAACTTTCATGTTAAGAGCGCTGATAACTCCTACTGTGACAGTAGGTTTATCGTTTATCTCAAACAGTCCGAACGGATTTCCGAGAGCGATGACCCATTCCCCGATAATCGCGTTATCGGAGTTTCCGAAATTCACGTACGGAAGGCCGCTCTTGTTGATTTTGATGAGAGCGACGTCGGTAACGGGGTCGGAGCCGATGAGTTTTCCTTCAACGGATTCTCCCGTTGTGAGCGTTACTGAAATTTTTGTAGCGTTTCCCGCGACGTGGTCGTTAGTGAGTATATATCCGTCTTCTGAAATAATGAACCCCGAACCGAGTCCCTTGACGGTTTGCCTCTGCGGACCGACGTCACCGAAGAACTGTCTGAAGAAAGGGTCGTTCATGAACGGGTCACGCACTTCCCTGACTTCCTCGACATTGATGCCTACGATTGCGGAAGAAACCTTGCCAATAGCTTTTGTAATTGCAGTTTGTCTGTCCTGACTTATCTGCTCGTTCTTCTGAGTCTTATCGAAAGAGGCAGTGTTAAGGTTCTTGTTGTCTTTAAAAAAGAATTTCGAGAACATCACGCCGCCGATAACGATGCCCGTCAGGAGAAGCAGAGCTGACACGGCCGCAATCATGATTTTGGCTCTTGCCGATGATGCATTTAGACTTAGAGTAGACATAATTTTATTTCTTTAAATGTTTTTTCACTTTACGAATTATTTCTTCGTCATTTATTTTATATTTACGCATTAATTCCTCCATTGTTCCGCTTTCGCCGAAAGTATCTTCTACCGCGACATAGTCCATCTGGGTTGGCCGCATTTGCGAAAGCACTTCGGCAACGGCACCGTAAAGACCGCCGTGTTTCTGATGGTCTTCGCAGGTAATAACGAGATTCGTTTCTTCAGCCGCCTTGACTATCGCTTCCTTATCGATAGGTTTAATAGTATGTATGTTCATAACTTTCGCGCTGATACCTTCTTCGCCGAGTTTTTTCGCAGCCTTCAGGGCTTCCCAGACGAGAAGTCCGCTTGCGATAAGCGTAACGTCTTTACCTTCAGCGAGTATATCAGCTTTACCGAATTCAAAATCGGCATTGATGTCAGTGAAGTTGGGTGTTTTATCCCTGTAGAATCTTATATAAAACGGCGCATTAATTTCTGCGCATTTTTTTACAGCCTTGTAAGTCTGGTTATAATCGCAGGGAGTAACGACGGTCATATGCGGAAGAATTCTCATAAGAGCCACGTCTTCGAGCGACTGGTGCGTTGCGCCGTCGGGACCGACAGAAATGCCGCAGTGCGAAGCGCATATTTTGACGTTCATTTCGCTGTAAGCTACTGACTGCCTTATCTGGTCGAACGGTCTTCCTGCTGCGAATTCGCCGTAAGTCGAGGCGAAAGGTATTTTACCCGTAACAGCAAGTCCTGCCGCGGTACCTATCATATCCTGTTCGGCTATACCGACAGAGAAGAACCTGTCCGGATACGCGTCCCGGAAAATATTTGTTTTAACCGAACCCGATACATCGCCGCCGAGAACGACTACGTTCGGGTTTTCCTTGCCGAGTTCGAGCAGCGCGTCAGCGAAGCCCTGTCTTGATTCCTTCAGTTCAGGATTTTCGAAATTATACTTTTCTATCATAAAGTTTATTCAAATATATTTTATAAATTTTTTAAAATAAATCAATTAAGTTATTAATAATTCATAAACTTCCGTACCTGTTTATGACAATAATATAACGTTTAAACTATTATAATAAATCCTTATATTTTAACGTTGATTCAATTTTTCGGTCATCATCCTTTAAAACTCATTTAATATGGCACCTAAAGGTAATATTCCAAAACACGGACTGCTCGATTTAGAAACAATTTTCAATAATGTAACAGACCTGATATTTCTTCTGAGGATAGAGGGCGAGGGTAAATACATTTTCGAGGCGGTGAATAAATCGTACCTGAAGGTGTCAGGATTAAAGACAAACCAGATAATCGGCAAATCGCTCGACAGGATACTTCCGGAATCCACATTCAGGCAGGCGAACGAGAAATATCTTGAAATAATAAGCACGAAAAAGCAGTTCAGCACTGAAGAAATATGGGCGGAGCATCCGAAGGACCCGATAATTGTAGACACGAACTACCTTCCGATAACCGACAGCAAGGGAAAGGTGACTCACATACTCGGCTCCGCAAGGGATATTACCGACAGGAAGAAAAAAGAAAAGGAAATACTTGACATAGAAACCGCGTACAAAGGCATATTTGACACGGTTACGGAGGCGATATACTTACTGAACAAGGACGGTAATTTTATAGAAGTGAACCGGGGCGCTGTTAAGATGTACGGGTACAGAAGAGAGGAATTTATCGGCAAGAATCCCGAGTTCCTCGGAGCGGACGGAATGAACGATATTGAAGATACGATGATAAAACTTCAGAAGGCATTTAACGGGGAGACGCAAAAGTTCAAATGGTGGGGCAAGAGGAAGAACAAAGAAACATTTCCGAAAGAAGTGATTCTCAACAGGGCAATTTATCACGGGCAGCCGGTTGTTGTGGCGACGGCCCGCGACATAACCGAAAGCGAAGCGTACGAGCGGAAGCTGAAGGAATTCGCGGACGAGCTGCAGTCTCTGAACTCATCGAAGGACAAGTTCTTTTCGATTATAGCGCACGACCTGCGCAGTCCGTTCAACGGGCTTCTGGGATTTTCAAAAGTTCTTTACGAAGAATTTGACGAGCTGACAAAGGATGAAATGCGCGAGTACATAGGATACATACACAGTTCGTCGCAGAACGTCTACAAGCTTATAGAAAACCTGCTTCAGTGGTCGCGTCTTCAGGCGGGCAGGTTCGAATTCCAGCCTATCAAGCTCGACCTGTACGAAGAAACATTCAAAGTAGTGAATCTCTTCACGAGCATAGCGATCGACAAGAAGATATCGATCATTAACGCGATACAGGTGAATACATTCATACGGGCCGACCAGAACATGATAACGTCGATACTCCAGAACCTTATTTCCAATTCGATAAAATTCACAAACCCCGGAGGCAGGATACTCATACGGCTCGACGCGACAAAAGACGGGTACAACGAAATTTCGGTCACTGATACGGGAGTCGGCATTACCCCGGAGAACATAAAGAAGCTTTTCAAAATCGACGAGCATTTTTCAACCGTCGGGACGGCGAACGAAGAGGGTTCAGGGCTCGGGCTGGCGCTGTGCAATGAGATGGCTCAGAAGAACGGCGGATACATGAAGGTCGAAAGCAAGAAGGGCGAGGGCACTAAAATTACTTTTGCAATTCCGATTCAACAATAAGAATAAATGGCATCAAAAGACGTAAGACTGACACAGATGGTTACATCGGCCGGATGTGCGGCGAAAATATTTCCGTTCATTTTATCCGACGCGCTTAAGGACATAAATTGGTACAACGACGAGAACGTTCTTGTGGGTTTTTCCGGCTCGGATGACGCCGGAGTATACAGAATAAACGATGAGCTTGCATTAATACACACAACAGATTTTTTCACGCCCGTAGTCGACGATCCATATACATTCGGGCAGATAGCTGCCGCGAATTCACTCAGCGATGTTTACGCCATGGGCGGCGTGCCGGTAAACGCGCTCAACATCACGGCTTTCCCGCAGAAAGAGGATATTGGAATCCTTAAAGAGATACTCGCCGGAGGCGCTTCAAAGGCGGAAGAAGCGAAATGTTCGATAATCGGCGGACATTCCGTGGATATTCCGAACATACTATACGGACTTGCTGTCACAGGAATCATAAATCCCGGGAATATCAAGGGCAACGATACCGCAAAGCCGGGCGACGCGCTTATACTCACGAAAGCACTCGGAACAGGAGTTCTGAATAACGCGGTAAAATACTCAAATCCCGAGAAGAAATATGTGGATGAACTGATAAAATCGATGTCGCGGCTTAACAAGAGCGCATCGGAAGCAATGGTAAGAAACAAAGCAAACGGCTGTACGGACATTACGGGATTCGGTCTTGCAGGTCATTCGATGCAGATGGCAAAAGCATCGGACTGCGTATTTAATTTTGAAGTCAACAAACTGCCTGTACTTGACGGCGCATTACAGGCGATTAGGGACAAGTATCTCACGCGCGGCGACAAATCGAACAGGATGTACACGGAAGAATTCGTGAGAAACCAGGGAAGCGTGGACAAAGAAAAGGAACATCTTTTATACGACCCCCAGACTTCGGGAGGGCTGTTGATTTCGGTGCCTGAAAGTTCTGCTGATAAACTCCTGAAGGAGCTTATAGAAAACGGCGACACAGTTTCATGCATTGCAGGATATGTTACTGATTGCGATAAAGACACAAAACCGGGAACATTAAATTTCATATACTGATGGAATTCGGTTCTCAAAGGGAGTTATTCGATTACGCGTTAAAATACGACCTGAACGGCATAAAGCCTTTAACTGAAATTTTATCCGGTTACAAACTGAATTTCATTACTTTTGATGAACTTGAAAGCCGGATATTTGATGAAAAGACTCTCATCATAGATGCGCGCTCGCCGAAAGAGTATTTTGAGACGCACATACCTGCTGCATTAAATTTTCCCGTACTGAACAACGAAGAACGCCACAATGTAGGGCTTATTTACAAAAAATATTCCGATCTGGCTGCATTAAAACTTGCAATGGAATATGCTGACCCGAAGGCGGCTGCGCTTGAGGCATTCTTAAAAACAAATAAGGCCGGAGAAAAGAGAATAGTTGTACATTGCTGGCGCGGAGGAGGAAGAAGCAAGTATCTTGCAAAGATGATAACGGATTCAGGTTATGAAGCCAGTATTTTAAGCCAGGGCATTAAATCATATAG
>CAIKZJ010000228.1 GCA_903831845.1 uncultured Ignavibacteriota bacterium | reverse complement strand
GATGAAAAAGATCGAGACTGCGGATGGATATTTCACTAATTTAAGCACTGCATTCAGGCCGGGAACAAAGTCACTGAAATTCGACGTGTTCAAAGTCGCAGAGGAATCCATAAAGTATTTATCGACGGTAATGCCGGGAGTTCCTTTCCCCTATCCATCGATGACTGTATTCAACGGCGAAGGCGGGATGGAGTTCCCGATGATGGTGAACGACGGCGACGTAGAGGACTGGGAATCACTTGTTTATCTTACATCGCACGAAATCTCTCACACATATTTCCCGTTTTACATGGGAATAAACGAAAGAAAGTACGCGTGGCTGGACGAAGGTTTCGCTGTTTTTCTTCCCATGGATTTCCAGACTAAGATGAACAGGTTCGCACCGGACAATGCAAAGAAGAACGATGAAATAACCGACCAGAAAGAATACATAACGAAAGGTTATCTGCGTAACAGCGGCAACATGAACGACATTCCGATGCTGGCATCATCGAACCAACTTTCATCGACGCCATACAGGTTCAACGCTTACGCGAAATCAACGATAGTATACGAAATTCTGCAAAACATTCTCGGCGATGAATTGTTCGGTAAAACGCTCCGCGAATTCATAAGAAAATGGAACGGGAAGCATCCGACTCCGTATGACTTCTTTTTCACTGTGAACGATTACACAAAGAAGGACCTTAACTGGTTCTGGAAGAAATGGTTCATGGAATTCGGGGTACCCGACCTCTCGATATCTGCCGCGATGGTAAGCGAAGGCAAAATGGACATAAAGATAAGAAACAAAGGCGGCATGCCCGTGCCCGTAGCCGTAACGATTACTTATGAAGACGGCAGCGAAGAGATTCATAATAGAACCGCTGAAGTGTGGAAGGACGCAAACGAATACAAATTCACCGTGGAGACGAAGGGAAAAGTAAAAACGATTGTGCTGGGTAATAAGTATATACCGGATGTAAATCCGGAGGATAATAATCTCTAGTGGCGTCAGGTGTTTCCACCTGACGCGCAGGCAAAGCCTGCACTAAGTTTTAAGTAATATAATAACGGTTCTCAAATGTATTTTGAGAACCGTTATTATTTTCTATTGTACAGGCCTTCGGCCTGTGTGTCAGGTGGTAACACCTGACACCACTCTTTCAATTAACATTTAACAATTAGCATTTAACAATTGGATGTTCGTAAAATAAAAAAGCGGGCTATTGCCCGCTTTTACGATATAAACAGTTTATTAATTTTTTATGATTTCTTTGCGGCTTCGCGCTTTACGAGGATGTTGTCGATGAGGCCGTAAGCTTTTGCTTCTTCGGCGGTCATGTAATTGTCCCTGTCGGCGTCTTTAGTGATCTGTTCCACCGATTTGCCGGTATGTTTCGATATAATCTTGTAAATAGTATCGCGTGTACGGAGCATCTCTTTTGTATAAATCTCGATATCCGTTGCCTGGCCCTGCGTACCTCCGAGCGGCTGGTGCATCATGATTTTCGAATGCGGAAGCGCGATTCTTTTTCCTTTAGCTCCTGAAGTCAGGAGAATCTGTCCCATTGACGCCGCCATGCCGATACAGGTTGTTGATACGTCGCAGCGTATGTAGTTCATCGTGTCATATATAGCGAGACCGGCCGAAATGCTTCCTCCAGGTGAATTAATATAAAGAAGAATATCCTTATCGGGATCTTCGTATTCGAGAAAAAGCAGCTGCGCCACTATAAGCGAGGCAATTTCGTCGTAGATAGCCGAGCCCAGGAAAATAAGTCTTTCCTTCAGGAGTCTCGAATAAATGTCATACGCTCTTTCCCCTCTTGAAGTCTGTTCTACGACCATAGGGACCAGCTGGTTTTTTATTTTGGAGGCCTTATCCAGTCCCGCTTTTATTTCCTCTTCTCTTGATTTAATGATGCTATAGAAGTCCATATTATTTATCTTTTTTATTTTCCTTTTTGCTTTCTTTTTTCGTTTCCTTCTTTGTTTCTTTCTTTCTTTCTTCAGCCTGAAGTTTCACTGATTTCTTAACTTCCTCGACTTCGGTAAGTTTGGCATTTTCTATGATGAAATCAACTACTTTATTGTTAAGGACAGTATTTCTGACTTCGGTGTTTTCCTTATAGAATTCAAACAGCTTGTCGGCAGGGAGTCCGTACATTGCGGCATTTTTCTCCGAGAATTTCATTATATCTTCGTCGGTGACTTCAATCTTTTCCTGGTCGATAAGTTTTTCCTTTATAAGGAACCACTTACCCGTAAATACAGCGTCGCCTCTGTTAGCTTTCCTGAACTCTTCCTCGTTAATATCGTGTCCGTGGCCTTTATGCTCTTCTTTATAGCTTTTGAAATAATCGTCGAGTATAGAGTCGACGTACCTGTCCGGAATGAGGACTTCATTCTGTTTAACGATTTCAGCCACCGCTTTATTTCTTATTTCCTGTTCGCCGTGTTCATTATATGCTTTCGAGATTTCGTTTCTAAGGTGGTTTCTAAGCTCTTCTTCGGTTTTAATATCATCCTTACCGGTAAATTTCTTAAACGCTTCTTCGTTCATTTCCGGATAGATGACCTTTTCGACCTTCGTGCATTTAACACGGAGCTTAACGGGATTTCCGTCCTTATCCTTTGAGTCCATATCGCGTTCCTCGCCTTCCTTAATCTTCTTAAGGGCGGCTTTGTATTCCTTGGAGAGGTAATCGCTGTTAAGGTAGAACCTTAAGTTTTTTTCTTCTTTTCCTTCTTTAGGGTTGCCGGCATCGTCGAGTTCGACAGTATCGATAGTCACCATATATTCTTCATCGAGCGCCTGTCCGTCGATCTCGAAAGACGCGTTCTTAAACTTCAGGTACTGGAGTTCTTCATCCACGAGGGATTCATCGATCGCGTATTTAGTTCTTGTTAGTTCGATTCCTTTAACTGTTGTAAGAACGACTTCCGGAATAATCTCAAACGAAACCTTTACAGTCAGAGATTCTTTAGGTTTATAATCGAGGTCGGTAATACTGCCTGTACCGACTATAGGTATTTTATTTTCAATGAGATAATTTCTGAAAACTTCATTTGCGATATCTTCAAGAGCAGAATATTCGATAGCGTCACCGTACATCTTTTTAATCATAGCAAGGGGGGCTTTTCCCTTTCTGAAGCCCGGAATCTGCACTTTTTTTCTGTAATCAACGACAGCTTTTTCAAAATGGGGGGTAAGTTCTTCGAAACTTAACACGGCCTCCAGTTCTCTTTTACAATTTTCTGATTCTATTAACTTTATATCCACTTTTTAGTGATTTTTGTTTGGAAAAACGTAAAGATACTGATTCATGAAAGCATAAACAATGCAGATTGGGGGCTCGGAGAGCAATTAGTAATTAGTAATTAATAATTAGTAATTTGCAGTCAGAATTCAGGTTATAATACTTAACCGGGAGTCCCCCGTTAAAACGGGGAGACTCTCGGATACGAAGACGTGAATTCAAACACACAATTGATAATTCCGGTACAAAAAAAGGTCCCCAAAGAGGACTTTGGGAACCAGTAAAAAACGGTTGAATTAAAAATCAGTTTCTGCCCCTGAATTCCCTGTCGATGACAGTAATTTCGCCCGGATAAGTGAAGGGTCCGAGGAAAGTATCGACAGTGGGTTTGATTTTAAGGCTTAGTCTGGCAGGCGAGCCGTTTGCACCGCCGATTCCAAGCGCGAGTCCGACGAGATTCTGCAGTCCCTGGTTATTAAAGAACTGAAGAAGGTCGACTGACATATTCAGAGGAATAGTGGCGGTCTGGCCGACGCCCGGAATAGTAATGGGACTGTTGATATCGCCAGTAATTGTCTCGACATTATCGATAAGCAGTCTCCAGTTAAGCGCTCTTATAGCGTCTGAAGAATTCGGGCTTCCGCCGCTTCCTTCGGGATTTTTCGCAAGAAGGTTAAGAGTGAAGTTTGCGGGAAGTTTTCCCGTGCTGAATACATTCGTTATTTTGAGTATATCCAAAGGGCTTATGTTGTTAAATCCTGAGATTTTTGCGATGTTAATACCGGCAACGCTCATCCCGGTCACGCTTCCGAGTTTCCACTGCAGTCTTTCCGCGTTCGTGACAGCGTCCTTTATTCCGGAGCAGGAAGAAAGGACGAAAGCGAGTAAAACAAGAAACAATAATTTTTTCATGGCAGTAATGTATAATTTAATTTAATAATTTATTCCAAGCTGTTTAAGAATTTTCCTGAACCCCTGCGGAGTCAGGCCCGCAATTCTGCAGGCATCGGAGACTTTTCCGCCGCAATGTCGGAGCAGCGATTCAAAATAGTATTTCCTGTATTTGTTTTCATAATCTTTATAGCTGCTAAGAAATTCCCCGCCGGGTTTTCCGTGAGCAGCCGGGCTTTTATCAGACCTCCCGTAAATAAAAGGGAAATCACCGGGTGAAAGTTCCGGGCCGGACGCGTAAGTAAGTGCATTTTTTACTGCATTCGAAAGTTCCCTCACATTTCCTTTCCATTCGTAATTGATGAGCGCTTCTTCCGCATCTTTGCCCAGGAAATATTTTGTATTTCCGAAATGACCGGGAAATTTACTTATAAAATATTCGGTAAGCGGAATTATATCTTCTTTTCTTTCCCTTAGCGGAGGGATATCGAGCCTGACACCTGAAATTCTGTAGAAGAAATCTTCTCTTAATCTGCCTTTCTTCACCAGGTCCTCGAGATTTTCATTAGTTGCCATAATAACTCTCACGTCCAGGTTAATTTCACCCTTTCTCATATCCTGTCCGACGCGTGTAATCGATTTATACTGCAGGAAATGCAGAAGCTTGAGCTGAAC
Source organism: uncultured Ignavibacteriota bacterium (assembly GCA_903831845.1). GTDB lineage: Bacteria > Bacteroidota > Ignavibacteria > Tepidaquicellales > Tepidaquicellaceae > CAIKZJ01. The sequence goes on along the minus strand of CAIKZJ010000228.1, from coordinate 3,125 downwards.
TGATTCCTGAAGGTTTGAAATTTCGGGAATATAAACCGTTCCCTGGTTTGCAGACTCAAACTTGCCGAGTTTCATCTTTTCGGCTCCGGTAAAAGCTCCTTTTTCGTGTCCGAAAAGCTCGGATTCAAGAAGTGTTTCGCTAAGTGTCCGGATCGGAACCGAGATAAACGGTTTATCGGCTCTTTTGCTGCGGAGGAAAATCTGCGACGCCGCCATATCTTTGCCCGCACCGGTCTCACCGCTTAAAAGAACATCGACATTGAGGTTTGCAAGGCGGGAGATCTCGTAATTAATTTTTTTCATCTTATCGCTTGCAAAGACAAATGTATCGTCAATAAGCCCCGTGTTTCCCTGCAGGCCCGAGATCCTGATATGGAGTTTTTTCTGCGCAAGGGCCTTATCGATTTTTTCCTTCATCAGGTCGATATGAAAATCCTTAGAGAGGAAGTCCTGCGCGCCGAGCCTCATGGCTTTAACGACGAAATCTATTTCATCGAATTCAGTAACGATTATGACAGGAAGGAAAGGGTCCATCTCATTATGAATGCGTTCGAGTATTTCGAGACCGTGGACATCCGGAAGCTGCAGGTCCAGAAGCAGAACTGATACGTTATTATTCTTAAGAAGTTCAAGTCCGCCTGCGCCCGTAGAAGCAGTAAGAACTTCGTATTTGTCCCCCAGCAGCAGCTTGAGGTCTTCGACAAATTCCGTGCTGTCGTCTATTATAAGCAGAGTAGTTTTAATCATCAGACTTTATTGAATGTTATTACAAACCTTGCGCCGGAATCATAATCAGGGTCATAATCCATCGATCCGCCGTATTTCTTTATCAAAGAATCGGAATAATACAGGCCGAATCCCCTGTTCATTCCTTTCGTAGATGCTCCTTTTTCAAAAATCTTTTCTTTCATCCTGGCCGAAAGACCGGGCCCGGTATCCGAGTAGAGTAATCTTATCTTATCAGCAAGAGAATCGAAGTATAATTCAATCTTCATATCGCGTCCAGTTTTTCTGTTTTCACGGAACGCTTCCAGCGAATTTTTAATAAGAATGTTGAATATTTCGATGAGTTCGACTTCATTGAAAACGACGGCGGAGCTGCCGCCGGCGAATACAGTTTCGAATACGACATCGTTATTATAGGGCCTGTAAATATTCAGCGTCTTTTCGACTGCTGATTTAAGATCAGAGATGAAATTTTCCTCAAGTATCTTGGTAATCATTTTGACATTCACTGAACAGACTCTTACCATCTCAACGATTATTTCTGTATCGGCTTTAGCTCCTGATATACCGCCGTTTTTCGATATCAGAGCCTGCAATTCAATAAGTTTATATTTAAGCATTCTCGAATTAAGCATCAGCTTTTCGTTCGAGATATTAATATCGTTGTAAACGGTAACCTTGGGCATGTCTTTGACAACCAGGTTTACATTGGCCGAAATGAATTCGAGCTGCGGATAAACAGTGGATATATATTCGCCCAGAAGCAGTTCGAATCTTTCAAACAACTTCCTGTTTTCATCCGGAGAAACACCTTTAAGAGGCGCTTCAAGATAATTTATATTTTTAAGGAAAAGCGAAATTCTGTTGAGGCACATGAGTGAGTTTTCTCCGTGTCTGAAAGCTTTAACTTTCGAGAAAAGCGTATTAAAGGGATTGCTAAAACCGGTGATGGCGCTCGTCTGAGCATCTTCCTTTATTTCCCAAATAATTGCCTGAATAAGGCCGTTAGGAAGTTCTTTCGAATGGCTTTCGATATAGACCACGCCTCCGTCTTTTTTTTTCACATAGCGCTTTGAAATAATTGTTTTACCGTTTGTAATATCAAAATATTTCGGAGGATTTTTCACAAGTTCCGGTTCAAAGATCAGATCCACAAAACACTTTCCGATCAGCTCATTTTTTTCATATCCGAGAATAGCGCATGCCATATTGTTGATATTCTTTATAAATCCGGTTGTATCGACAATAATAATTCCGGCAACAGCCTCATCGACGAGAGTCCTGTATTCGTCCTGCGATTTCAACGCCTTCTCATAGAGTTTCTTGTCGGTTATATCCTCGACAATGAAGAATCTTCCGAGGTACTTTCCGCTTCTGTCGTAAATGACCGAAGAGAACCTCTTCAGAATTCTACCGTTAAGGAGATTAAGTTCATCCTCGAAAGAAATATCGTTCTGCGGAATACTGTATTGCATTGAATTGGCTATAAAAGCATCTCTGTTGCCGAGTTTTTTCGCGCAGATATTTCTGACATAGGAATTGTTTACTTCAAAAGGACCGTTTTCAGGGATCTTAATATCCACGCCCCACAATTCACAGAATCTGGGGTTAATGTAAAGGATTTCATCTGTATAATAATTCACGACATAATATCCTATCCTTGCGCTTTCGCCTATCATTCTGAAGAGCGCCTCATTCCTGAAAGTGGTCTCTTCGGATTTCATCCTCTCTGTAATATCCTGCAGCACGCCGCAGTAGAAAACGCCTTTTGAATCGGAGGCCTTGGTCATAAAGTTTTCAACCCAGATAAGATCGCCGGTAGACTTCACGCATCTGAATTTCTGTTTCAGTATAATCTGGTCGTCTTTCTGTTTCCATGAATCAAAAGACCGGAGGAACTCGTTCAGGTCTTCGCCGAATATCACTGACGGCAAGAAATTCGTTCTGTCTAAGCTGCCGGTTTTATAGCCGAGCAGGTCGGTAAATTTTGAAGAAATGAAACCGTCGTCCCTGCCGATTTCATACAGCATGATATTGCTGAAATTTTCCAGAATGGCGCCCAGCCTGTACTTTGCGTGAATCAGTTCATGAAGGGCGTTTTTCGAATCAGTAATATCCCGTCCTACTGCCTGTAATTCATCGATTTCGCCCCTGTCATTTTTTATTGCGGCGCATTCGAAGTTCACCCATTTAATTCCGTAATTGGTTATAACGCGTGATTCGATATTACCGGATGAACCGTTCAGCAATGCGGATCTGACTTTTTCTCCCACATATTCTCCGTCGTCGGGATGCATGAAGCCGAGGAAGTTATTGCCCAAGAATTCTTCTCTGGATTTTCCGAATAGTTCGCAGCATGAATCGTTTATGTATGTAATTTTTCCGTCAAGGTCAATTCT
>CAIKZJ010000227.1 GCA_903831845.1 uncultured Ignavibacteriota bacterium | reverse complement strand
GTATTTCAGGGAATATGCCGGGTATTCAGGGAGATTCTTTGATTTTTCGGGTTTCTCGTCTGGCATCTATATATATTATATAAAGGCATTGCTTTCGGGCGGAATTATGTCCGCGGTAGGGAAATGTGTTCTGATAAAATAGAACTTTATCTTCAAGGCGTTACGAAGTCCCGACAAATCGGGACGCAAAGAACGCGCAAGGCTTCGTAACGAGGGGGGATAGTTTTAAATCCGGAATATATATTAAAAATTACTTACCATTCTTATTCTTTTCATTGATTTTACTGATTATTTATCATAATTTTAGTGTTTGTTTTATCCCGGATTCCCGGTAAACGGGGTTTTCGGTTATTCATATTTTTGAAACAGAATTATCGATAATTTTAATATTTAATTGAAAAAGTAATGACGACAAAACAAAAGACTTCACACGGCACGGGTATTATGAACAAGTTGCGCGATAAGATGCCTTATATCATCATTTTCCTTATCATTGCATTCGTTGGACTTATTGTGTTCGAATGGGGAATGAATTACCTCGGAATGCGCGGCAGCCAGCAGGTTGTGTTCGGTAAGGTTAACGGTCAGGAAATAACCTATCAGGAGTACGAAAAAGCCCTCCAGCAGCAGGTTGAGCAGATGAGACAGCAGAACGGCAACAAGGATATCGACGATGCCACGATGGAACAGATTAAAGACCAGGTGTGGAACGGACTCGTTCAGCAGACTCTCACAAGACAGGAAATCGACCGGCTCGGTATCAAGGTTACAGATACCGAAATTCTCGATTTCATATACAACAGGCCTGAACAGCTTCCCGAAGCGATAAGAAGAAATTTCATCGACTCGACGGGAACGTTCAACATGGATTTCTACCAGCAGGCTCTCGGAATGAAGACTAAGGAAGCCACGCAGTTCTGGAATGAAGTTGAAAAATACATGAGGGAAGTTCTCGTAGCCGATAAGCTTCAGAATTACATCACGTCGTCAGTGCTCGTAACAGAAAATGAAGTTCTGCAGAAATACAAAGACGATAACATAAAGGCGTCTTTTAACTTCGCTTTCCTCGATGTGAATACGGTTACAGATACAAACCTCTTCACTCCGAACGAAGCGGAGCTTAAGGCATATTACAACGACCATAAGGACGAATTCAAGCAGGAAGAAGCCGTGAAGTTCAAATACGTGCTCTTCTCCGACAGCCCCACTGCGGAAGACTCAACTGCGCTCTACAAGCAGCTGGACGTTCTCGTGAGGGATTTCAAGGAAGCCAAGACAGAGGATTCGACGCTTATTAAGCTCGTAAACGATAACTCGTCGGTTCCTTACAACGATAATTTCCAGAAGCCCAGTCAGATAGGCACGACCGGAAAGCTTGCTCTCAATTTCCTTTTCGATTCCAAGCCCGGCGATATTTCGAAGATCCTCATCGACCAGGACGGATATAAGCTTATAAAGCTTCTCGACGTCAAGGAAGGCGAAGATACATATGTTCACGCTTCGCACATACTTTTCAACTTCGGCAATGATACTGCAGCTTCGAAGAAACAGGCTGAAGAAGTCCTGAAAAGAGCAAAAGGCGGTGAAGATTTTGACAAGCTTGCTATGGAATTGTCGCAGGACCCGTCAGCAAAGCAGAACAGCGGCGATCTTGGATGGTTCACTAAAGGCGCGATGGTAAAGGAATTCGAAGAAGCATGCATGAAGGGTTCGGTCGGTGAAATAATCGGTCTCGTGAAAACACAGTTCGGTTTCCATATAATAAAGATCAAGGGTAAATCGAAGAAAGAATTCAAGTTCGCGGAAATCAGAAAACCGGTAACGGCGGGACAGAGAACGAAGGATATAGCAAGGAAGAAAGCGCAGGAATTTTTAGCCGACGTGAATAACGGAGCAATACTCGACTCACTCGCGAAACACATGAACATAGGCTCGTTCGCGACTCCCGAAGTAATGAAGGGAAGTTTCGTGCCGGGCGCCGGACAGAACAAGAGCGTCATCGAATTCGGTCTCGGTAACAAGAAGGGCAGCGTATACGGTCCGGTTAAGATTCAGGGCGGTTACGGCGTTTACCAGATTACTGAAAAAATCGCCGAAGGTTACAAGAACTACGATTCAGTAAAGAATACTCTCGTAAAATCAAAAGTAGCGCAGAAGAAGAAATTCGAATATCTCGCGAAAGTTACGGAAGAAATGAAATCAAAGATCGGCGGCAACGATTTCGCGACGGTTCAGGGACTTTATCCGCAGTACACTTTCGGCACTGCCGACAGCGTATCCTACGGAAAGCCCGACGCGAAACTCGGTCTGGATTATCCGCTTTACAACACTGTGTTCGCGTCGCAGCCGGGCGTGATTTCTAATCCCGTGAAAGGTATGAGAGGCTATTATCTCGTTAAGACTTTGTGGATAACGCCTTTCGACCAGAATGATTATCTTGTGAAACAGGCGGACCTCCGGAAACAGCTCCTGGCTCAGAAGAAGCAGCAGCTGGTTCAGGAATGGATGACGAACCTGACGAACAACGCTAAAATAGAAGATAACAGGGACAAGTATCTCTAAAATGCGGTCATTGCATTTTAATTAGTATGAACACCGAAAATACAGATTATAACATATGCCCGCACGCCTTAAGAAGCGTGCGGGTTTCTTATTGCGGCGAATTTACGCCGTTCACATCAAATCAAGTTTATTTTAAAAATTAAATGGACTCTGAATCACTATCTAAATCCTCCGGTATAGGT